>NZ_DAIQRQ010000076.1:6824-20846 GCF_036786105.1 Ohtaekwangia sp. | reverse complement strand
CCAATCCCACACTGATTTTAAAATGTTATGGGCATTAAGATTTTTTGATACATGCCGATGGCTAGTGCCAGGCATGTGTGCGGGCGTTGTTGGTGAAGAAATCAAGGGCATGGGAACAACTACCAAACAGAACATTATATGCCAGCGATGGCTGGGTTAAATTATATGATGACGGTACAATACAGGCTCAGATATTCGCATGTTTGTCTTTCGAAAACCGCCAGATGAAGCCATCCAGTACATAGTGGGTTAACTGCGGAAGCACGAGGAGCGGAACGATTATAGAAAGTAATACAGGGCTCTCCAGCGGAGCCTGCTGTGTGAAGAACGGAAATATATCGGTGTGATCTTTCCAGACAAAAACATCCCAGAACGTTTCTTCGGTATAGGCGAGCACCAATAGCACCACAACAAACATGGCAATACCTTTTATGCCGAACGAAAATGTGGATGCTGCTTTCTTTTCGCCATGTATCCAGATCAGTCCCATATAGGGTATACCGTGGGCAACCACATTAAGCAGGGTAAAGATCAGATCGCCTTGAAAAGTTATAATCCCTACATACCATGAAAGGTATGTGCCGGCCATGATCATGTTCTTGGGAATGTTGAACAGGCGATTTCTGTAACTCACTACAACTTCCTTGATGCAATACAGAATGATGATGGCGGCAAATATAGCGGTGAGTATAGGATCGATGGGAAGGCCGGGGAGGGGAATAAAATCACCTTTTACGAACCAGCTCAGTTGTTGTGTGAGGTGAAGATGCCAGTATAGCAGAGGATATACTGTAGCGTTGTAAATGGCGGCAGAATCGATGAGTCGTATCCATGATCCGGCTTTTTCCTGGCGGGAATACAGCCGCATGAACCCATACTGCTGCCGGATAAAATGATATACGGCTATATAAGCGAGTACACGCCAGAATATACCGGCATTATAAAAATGAAGGGCAGCCCCTGCAATAAATGCAACAACGGGAATAACGATCAGCATTTTTTTATACTGCCGAAAGGTAGGCCTGTCCCAATACAGACGGAAGAGTGTGCTGTATACATGGCTTACATCAATGCACAACACGAGCACAATCCACCAAAGCGAAGTAACTTCATGTTGGGTAAAATACTTTTGAAAGATAAGTACAGCGGCTACTGGCAGGAGCGAGGGCGCCAGGATGAGCCACGTTTCCCGGGAGGCGTTGCCAAGCCAGGGTTGCCGCGATGTAGGTTGAGCCGATGTCATGCAGAAGCTATAGAATTGATCGAGCTGTTAACAATGCGTTCAATGCCTGCCTGGCTGCCGTATGGCCATGATAAAAAGCATGTTCGAAGATAGAGATTCCGCTGAGATCGGAGTGAGCGAAAAAGATTTTTTCTCCTACAGGTGCCGCAGCATTTTTTCGATCTGTACTCCAGATAAACCCGGGAGATGGTTTGATCATACCATGTCCCCATACCCATATATCCATGCGCTCAATATATTGCTCGATGCGGGGGTGAGGCTGCTGCAGGTCTTTCAGAATGATGTCTTTCCATTCATTCCAGTTCCGTTGATAAGCTTGCTGACGGATGGCCCTGATATCTTTACCCAGTAAGGGTTTGTAGTAGGTGATGATGTTTTGTTCGGGCAGGAAACTTATAAGTTGATGCGATGCGTTTACATAGCCAACAGCATCGCTGCCATAGATCACATTGTCCCAGCACAATTGCTCGCCTTTTCGTTCTTCAAGCGAAGCGCTGAGGGTAATGTTAGCCACCATCCAAGGGGCATATTCGAAACGGGTATAGTCCAGTGAGCGGTTGATTTTCCCGGGCAACATACGCTGGTTTACGAACTGTGGTGTTGCTACAATGGCCGTTTGCGCACTGATCTTTATAGTCTGTTTCTTTACCGTATCATAGTATAAAATATCAACGCCTGTATTGGTCGGCTCTATGTGATAGGCCAGCGCCCCGGTATATATATGCGATGCTATATTTTTGCGAAGTTGTTTTACCAGCCAGTAGTTACCTTCCGGCCAGGTAAGCACCGAATCGTACGATGCGTTGGCTGCCTTGCCTTTGCGCGAAGCAAAGTAATGTATACCGGCCCAGGCAGAAGTTTCTGTCAGTGAAGAGCCATAATCGTCCGCACAGCAATAATTTACATACCAGTGCAGGTAAGGCGATGTAAATCCATTGTTTTGCAGGAATGTTTCCATCGAGATGGCATCGAGCTGTCGGTACTTTGCATCCTGCGATGAACAGTCAACCGGTATAGCAAATGCCTCGCGCCCATCGGCATCTAGCTGCTGGCGAAAGTCATTCATCATGGCCAGGAAGCGTTCAATCTGCTCGCGATCTTTTATACCAATGCCTTCGTGTGGTATAATTCCATCCTGCCAATAATGATTTATATAAAGCCGCTCTTTCGGATCAAAACACAAATAGTATTCATTATATACCGGCAAATCATTTTCATAACCGGTAATAACCTGAGCATCCTGAAGAAAAGCCATCAGCTCCGGGTCATTGTTTCCCGGCAAAGGCAGGTAATGTGCGCCCCAGGGATAGGCTCCGGCAGCATTGCTTCCGCCAATAGAGTTGCCGCCCGTGTCATCGCCTAATTCAAGTAATATAAAATCGTTGGTGGCTCGTTTTAGATAACGCGCCGCGGAAAGTCCTGCTACACCACCGCCAACAATAACAACGGATGTATGGATGTTTTCAGAAGGCGGATCGAATTGCATAGCGCGCAGCTTGTGGCCGAGGGCAGCGTTCGGGCCTTGCATACTGCCTGCTATAGTGCGCGGCTTGCATGCCTGCATGGACGAGAGCAGGAGCGAGGAGCCTGCGGCTGCCTGAAGCGTTTGCTTAACAAATTTTCTGCGCGTGATCATCGGGTATAGTAAGCCCACTCTTTTTCAAAAGTATTTACCAGCACCTGGTTGTTCAGTGTATTGTGAGGGCTTCCCCGCACAATCATATCGGGAGGGAAGACTTTCATTTGCCGGGCTGTTTCTTCATTCAGGAAACGCAGGCCGTTGGGAAAATGATAGTTATTCACCAGGGGCTTTTTACTGGCCATCACAAATCCCCATTCGCCAAATGAAGGTACATAGCAGTGATAGGGCTCGGTATATAAACCGGTATATTTCAACGTTTCGTCTACGATCCAGAACGATTTGCACGCTACATAAGGTGAAGTAGATTGTACCACCAGGCACCCGGTAGTGTTTAGCAGGCGTTGCAGCTCTCGGTAGAATGATACCGTATATAATTTACCCAATGAATAATTGGAGGGATCGGGAAAATCAACTACGATAAAATCGAAATGCTCTTTACTTTCGCGTATCCACACAAACGCATCGGTGTTGATCACTTTTACTTTGCCCGAAGCAAGGGAATTACTGTTAAGCCGGGCAAGGGTGGTGTTGGATTGAAAAAGATCCGTCATTGCTTTATCAAGGTCTACCAGCGTAATACTTTTTAGGGTGGGATATTTGAGTATCTCGCGTACAGCCATGCCATCGCCACCACCCAATACCAACACTTTTTCCGGATGGTTTAATCGCGATAAACCCGGATGAATCAATGCTTCATGATACCGATACTCATCGGCAGAGCTGAACTGTAAATTTCCATTGAGAAATAAACGCCAGTCCATCTGGCTTTTGGTAAGCACAATACGCTGATAGGGACTTGACTTTGCATATACTACCTTATCGGGATAGGTAAGTGATTCTGCAAAAGCAGTAAGTTTCTCAGAAGCTATAAAGCCGGCAGCGAGGAAGAGTAAACATACGATGGCCGACCATTTTAACCGTGAATAGCTTCGGATTTCATATTGAAATCGATACGCAACGATCCAGGCTACCACTACATTAAGGAACCCAAAGAAGAAAGATGTGCGCAGCAACCCCAGGTAAGGAATGAACAGCAGCGGAAAGAGTAGTGAAGCAAAGAGCGCTCCTATATAGTCGAAGGTAAAGATGCGTGAAACGAGGTCGCTGAACTCGATGCGATCTTTCAATATGCGCATCAGCAGCGGAAGTTCCAGCCCCACCAGGGTGCCGGTGAGTATTACCAATGTATAGAGTATAACTCTGAAATATACCACCTGCTCGAATACCACGAAAAGTATACCGGCACTGAATCCTCCTACCATGCCCACCAGCAATTCGATGCTGATGAACCAGGAGAGCAGATGATTCTTCATGAACCTGGATAGGTACGACCCGATGCCCATAGCAAAGAGATAGGTGCCAATGATTGTTGAAAACTGAGTAACGGAGTCGCCCAGTAAATAACTGGCCAGCGTACCTGCTACCAGTTCGTAGATGAGTCCGCAGGTGGCAACAATAAAAACGGAAATGAGCAGCAGCCACTGAAAGCCACTGGCTTTATCTCCCGATGGTTTCATGCAACTGCTTAACTGTGTATAGCTGAACCAATAATGATGCCCATGGCGATCATGAACGCTCCGGCAACAATGGCCAGTGCAATGTTGTTCTTCTCGATGATCTCTTTCCAGAGGTTTTCCGGTGTAATCTTTTCAAAAAACCAGAAGCAGATTCCCAGTATAAAAATCCCTATCAGGGAAAAGACTACCGATGCGAGTACATATTTCCATTCCATATATATAGTGTTAGTTGGTTTATTTGTGATAAAAATAGCCTCTTCCGGTATGATGCCCGCGAGCGCCCGATTGCTCGTGCGTGGTAGTGGTGGGATTAAACCAACGCCACCCTACCATGCCGGAGTAGATATATAGTGACAGTACTGCAAACACAAAAGCAAGGTAGTATTTCAGTCCTTTCAGTTCGTTCCAGGGTATCATCGTTATTCGGAATAATATGGTGAATAATCGCTTTCGCTCCAGCGGTTTACTTCTACCATACGTTTGCGTATGAAGTAATAGATCGGAAAGATCATCAATAGAAGTATGGTTATCCAGAAGTTAAAGAACATGGAAACATTTCGCGTTACCTTCATGGAAAATGTCTGATACGATGTGCTGAATTCCGGGTATATATTGACGTGGTAACGACCTCCGGGAATTTGGGAGATCAAGGCTGTGCCCTTCGTAGAGCCTTCCGACCAGCTTTCGCCATCTTCTATACCGGAATAGTATTCTATATCTTTTGAAAAATTATATTCTACGCCCGTAGTTTCACTGATCAGCGAGAAGTCGGCATAGAACCAGTCGTTGGTTAGCGGTGCATAAAGTTCGAACTGCAGGTTTCCCATGCTTCCGTTTACATCAAAAGAGTTTGATACCAGCATCTTCTGATCGTTCATCGCTTTTTGATCGAAGTCACCATTGAATACCACCGTTTCCTCTAAAGAATGTGACAGGATGATCTGTGCGAGAGCAACGACAATGAGGAGAAAAAGAGAAAGTGTGATCAGCGATTCATCCTTAAAAGAAGTTGACATCGGTTGTGTGTAACCTCTTCCTTTCTTGCCAGGCAACTTGCTTACCGGTATATTAAAAGCAGCGGCAATCTCTTTCCGTGTGCAATATTCGCCTTTACACCACAGCACGCTATCAGAACTTTCCTCTACTGCAAGCAAGAATGGCGGTGCTATATATTCACGGTTAAAAGTAGCATCGGTCATGTCTACCACATCGAAAAAAAATTCTCCGCGGGCATACTGAACCGTTGCATTATACTTCTGGAAAATGCGATACTGAAGTTCATCGTAATCTACCTCATAATCTCTTAACCCTCCGATGGGTCGTGGATTCTCTTCGATCGGCCAGATAAAATTCCAGTGGCCGTTATACTCGGAGAGAAATGCATAACCCTCGTACGGGTTGAAGAGTAGATACTCGCGCCAGGAGTAATGATACTTCGTCTCCTGTTTTACAACAAAGCCCATCACTTCATAAATAACACCGTCAAATCTTCCTTTGGCTCCAACAGGAATTGCGGGTTCTTCTTTCGTTATGAAGGAAACCGAAGCAGCATCGTTCCAACTGCCGAGGCGAAAGTAATATCCGCAGCCCGAACAGGTCATGGCCAGCGTCATGGCTTTGCCACGTACGGTGTTGACTGTTTTGCAGTGATTACAGGTTACGGTATAATTATTTCCACTCATCCCATTCCAGAATATTGGTAAGCTTCAAATTTTCGCGGGCAACTTTTTCGCCTGTCAGAATATATACATTTTCTTTCTTGTGCACTGTAAACATTGCTGTCTCTCCATTGTTATTGCTGGCTTGTATTACGAAGAAGCCACGATGGAGGGCAGGCCACTGGCCAATCTCGCCTTCGAAGCGAAGCCGCTCGCATCGTTCAACGTACTCACCGCGCACGGCTATATCTTCGTTAAGCTGTATAGACTTGTCTGCCCGTAATTTTGATGGACTTTTTGTATAGCGCTCCCAGGAAGTAGTAAAAACGCTAAAGCTTCCAAATGACTCTGCTATCCAGAGACATTTTCCTGTGCTGTATACTGCGGACCAAAAATTCTTATAATCATTTCTAAGTTGAAGTCGTATGCGGCCAACAATTGTGAAAGGTTGTTCTTTGTATATGCCCGCAGAACCAATCTTTAAAAAGCTCCAGTCTTCGGGAACGGGTTCAGCTTTGACGGGTTCGGCTCCCACGACACTTTCGGAGAATATCATTACGGAGCAAACGCGACACACGATAAGAAATGCTTCTTCAAGCGACACTGTATGTGCAGTACTACAATTCGGGCAACTATAAAAAGTATTTCTTTCCACAATTAGCGATTGATGATTTGTTCGAAAAGTATATCGGCTTGAAAATAATTTCGCACGGCTTCATACAGCCCATGCGTTGTAGCGCGATTGTCTTTCAGGTAATTGGAAAGAAAGACATCAAACGTAGCATATTGTTGTTCGGGCCAGGTATGTATGGAAAGGTGCGATTCGGTAAGACAGATTACACCGGTATAGCCGCCACCAGGAAAGTTATGATATGCTTCGCCTACTTTGGTAAGCTGAAAGTCGCGTATCTGTGTTTCAATAAAATCTTTAAAGAAATGATAATCAACAAGCTTGACAACATGCGGGACCGATAGATTGGCCACGATGTGCAAACCGGATACAGCTGAACGTGCAGCAGCGTTGGTTACAGGTAGAGAATGCAGTGTGTTCAAAGGAACAACATTTTGTGTAAGGTTACTAATTTTTTATGAGCTGTTCAAATTATTGCCAACCGGTAAGAAAGTAGTTATTCAGGTTGTTGTGGGAAATAAATTTAAATCCCTATAACACAAAGGAACACGAAGAAGGCATAGAAATCACAAAGATACAGCGTATGTACACTATAATCCAGCTGCTGCCAGAATGCGTGCTACCCATGCTGTATACATTTTGCCCGAAGGATGCAGGCCATCGCCGGCAACAAGATCCGGCTCGGTAAAGCCGTGTCTGGATATATCCGTGATGTTAATATAGGTTATACCGAGCCGACCGGCTATTGTTTTGTTTACGGCATTGAATGCGTCTATACCTTGGCTGATCTCTGCCTGTTTCTCTTTACCAAAGGGTGTGTAACCATAGTCAGGTATAGATAGGACAAACACATGCGATTTTATACCGCCTGCCAGGTGGATGGCTGTATGCAGCAGTTCTTCAAATTCAGGAGCGTAGCTTTCGGCAGATTTACCCTGGTAGTAATTGTTCACGCCAATCAACAACGATACAAGAGTATATTCCGGTTTAAGGTGCGCATGTTGTATGGCGTTTTTGAGATCATCGGTGCGCCAGCCCGTGGTAGCAATAATAATGGGATCACTACAGGTTATTCCTTTCTTTCGTAACGCTGTTGCGAGCTGAACGGGCCATCGCTGCCTTGCATCAACACTCTCGCCAATGGTATACGAATCGCCCAGCGCCAGGAATTTTACTCCATCAGCAATCTTCAATGGTTGTGCCATACTCTGCATGGATATGAACATGAATATCACGATAAACTTTTTCATACTCAAGCAATTGTTCGGTTGTTGTCTAACCGCTGTAAAGAGAAAGAGGATGGTTTGCGGCCATCCTCTTTTATAACAGTATTATATATACTTATGCTGCTACGGCTGCGGTCTTCTTTCTGTTCTTCATGTAAATCACCAGCCCGGTAAATGCAAATACAAGTATAATCGGTATGATCAACGTTACGTTAATGATCTCCGGACCGGCTGCTTTCTTGGCTTCCGCAAGCAACGCTACTTTGTCGGCATCCGACACACCTGCAGGGAGTTTGCTTTCTACCAGTTCGTTGTAGTATCCTCCCATAAAGATCAGGTATAGCGATACTGCAAACATACCGGCACCGCCCATAAAGTTAAGTCCAACAGCACCGGTTCTGGGAAGATTTTCAGCAACGAATCCGATCATGGTTGGCCAGAAGTAACATACACCCATACCGAATACAAGTGCTCCTACAAAGATCATGTTACCGGTTGTATGGCCTAATAAATAAAGTCCTACCACCGAAAGAATTGCAGAGATCAACAATACACCTTGTGGCGAAAAACGGTGTACCACCGGTTCTGCCAGTCCTCTTCCTACCACCATTACACCGGTTGTGAGCGTAAGGATCAGGATTGCATTATCGGTAACACTCTTCAGGAGTACATCAATCCACTGACCAGTGAATAATTCAGTGATGGCGGTTCCGAACATACAAATGATCATAAAAATGAACAGCGGGCTTAATACAGCTTTATACATATCGCCGGTTGATACCCCTGAGGCTACACGTTCCGTTACAGGGAACTCGAGTTTGGAGAAGAAGTAGCCATAGAGCAGTGTAGGTACCAGCATGGTAGCGACTTGTACCTGCCAGCCAATTCCGATTTTGCCAAAAATGAATACGATCAGCGTACCGATCACAATACCTCCGGGGAACCAAAGGTGAAAGTGATTAAGCTTGGTTGTTTTATTCTCCGCGTAAATGGTTGCTACCAGCGGGTTGCAGGCTGCTTCCACGGTTCCATTGGCAATACCAATGAGCAGGGTTGAAAGAAACAAAGACCAGTATCCGGTAGCGAAGATGGTGAGCACAATACCGAGCAAGTGAAAAACGAACGCGATGATAAGCAGGCGTTTCATGCCGATAATATCCACCACCATACCACCGATGATTACGGCCAGCGGGAATCCCCAAAAGGCAGTCGCGGTGATCACACCCAACTGGGCGCCATTAAGATTAAATATAGTGCCCAGTTCATTGAGAATACCTGCCCGGATACCAAACGACAGCGAAGTTACCAGCAGTGCCAGACAGCTAGCCCAGAAGAGCCGGGAGCGATCTATAGATTGTTTCATGGTCAATAGGTTTAAGTTTCGAAGGCATGAATATGCTGTGATTTTTTTTCTTCTGCAACACAAATGATGCGGTAAAATTTATTTTAAATCGATTGCAAAGTACGGTAAAACTTGTAATCTTATGGTCGAAATGACTATAATATGCGCCTGATACCTATCCTTATTATTCTCCTGGGCATGTTGGCTTGTTCCAAGCCCGATTCCGGTACGCCTGCTTACAAGAATCCACAACTATCGGCTGAAGAAAGAGCGAAAGACTTGCTAAGTCGCATGACGCTGCAGGAAAAGACAGCCCAGATGCACTGTGTCTGGAATGATAAAGCAACGATGCTGCTGGACTCTGCCGGTAACTTTGATGTTGAAAAGGCGCGGAAGAATTTTAAGGATGGCCTGGGTCAGGTTGGACGCCCCAGCGATACAAAAGGCGGACTTGATCCGTATCAGACCGCATTGCTGACCAACGCTATTCAAAAATATTTTGTAGAAGAAACTAGACTTGGTATTCCGGTTTTCTATCATGAGGAATGTTTGCACGGCCATGCAGCGAAAGGTGCAACCAGTTTTCCGCAACCGATAGGATTAGCAGCAACCTTTAATCCTTCACTCGTTGAAGATGTATTTACACTCGTAGCAAAAGAAGCACGACTGCGGGGTGCACACCAGGCTTTATCTCCGGTAGTAGATGTGGCGCGCGATCCGCGCTGGGGCCGGGTAGAGGAGACGTATGGGGAAGATCCATACCTGGCCGGTGAAATGGGAGTAGCGGCAGTAAAAGGTTTTCAGGGCGATGGTACATTTAAAAATGGCGAGCATGTAGTGGCCACGTTGAAACACATGGCAGGCCATGGCTGGCCCGAAGCCGGTAATAATATAGCGCCCGCCAATGTATCGGAGCGTGTGTTGCGTGAAGTGTTCTTCTATCCCTTCAGGCAAGTAGTGCAGCGTGCGCATCCCGGTAGTTTGATGGCATCGTACAATGAAGTGGATGGCGTTCCATCGCATGCCAATAAGTGGATGCTGCGCGATATACTGCGCGGAGAGATGGGCTTTGGTGGATATGTGGTATCTGATTACTATGCGGTGCGTGAGCTTGCCGATCGTGAAGGGCTCTTTGGAAATCACGTAGCAGCCAACGGAGATGAAGCTGCCAAAGTAACAATAGAAGCCGGTGTAAATATAGAGCTGCCGGAGATAGACTGCTTTAAGAATCTTGATTCGCTGGTACAAAGTAAGATCATTGCTGAATCGCTTATTGATGAACTGGTGTTGAAGATGCTGGAGTATAAATTCCGCATGGGCCTGTTTGATAATCCGTATGTCGATCCGGAAAAAGCAAAAACTTTTATCGGAAGCGAGGCGAATCGCAAGCTCGCACATGAAGCTGCCCTGCAGACGATTACGTTATTGAAGAATGATAACCAGGTAGCACCGATCAAACGCGAGAAAATAAAGCATATAGCAGTGATTGGCCCCAATGCAAATCGTTTTCTACTGGGCGGATATAGCGGAGAACCGACTTTCTTCACTACGGTATATGACGGTATAAAACAAAAGGCCGGCGATAAAATAAAAGTGTCTTATAGCGAAGGATGTAAAATTACCACTACCAGCGGCTGGAACCAGGATAAGGTAGAAGTACCTACACCGGAAGCTGATCGTAAACAGATAAAAGAAGCAGTAGCATTAGCACGCACGGCCGATGTAGTAATACTCGCCATCGGACAGAACGAACAGGTATCGCGCGAAGCCTGGAGTAAAGAACACATGGGCGATCGCACAACACTGGATTTAGTAGGAAGGCAAGATGAACTGATCGATGCCATAGCAGCAACCGGGAAACCCGTAATCGCATTTGTCTTCAACGGAAGTCCGCTGTCATTTAATAATCTTGTGAAGAAAGTACCCACTGTTTTTGAGTGCTGGTATTTAGGGCAGGAGATGGGAAACGCTGTAGCCGATGTACTCTTTGGAGAGTATAATCCGGGTGGTAAGCTTCCAATAACGTTCCCTCGCTCGGTAGGACATATACCGGCATACTATAATTACAAACCGGCTGCGCGCAGAGGATATCTCTTTGACGATGTAAGCCCGCTGTATGCTTTCGGGTATGGCATGAGTTATACTACCTTCGAAGTAGGCGAACCGGTGCTATCCAATACCTCCATAAAGATTGGCGACAGTATAAACGTATCGGTAACGGTTAAAAATACTGGTACTGTAAAAGGCGATGAAGTAGTGCAACTATATATTCGCGACAAGGTAAGTTCTGTTACGCGACCGGTTAAAGAACTGAAGGATTTCAAACGCGTAACACTTGAACCCGGCGAACAGAAAACAATTGAGTTTTCCATAACTCCTGAAAAGCTTTCCTTCTATGACATCAACATGGCATGGACAACAGAGCCCGGTGAATTTGATATCATGGTAGGAAACTCTTCACGCGATCAGGACCTGAAGCATGGATTGCTGACGGTGAGCCGCCAGGAATAGCCGCTAGCTACAAGTTTCTAGCTGCTAGTTGTGACTCCAGCAACCGGAGGCTTGTAGCTAGCAGCTTCTCAGTAGCTATTTCTCCATATACATAATCTCCCAATGGTGTCCGTCAAGATCATAAAAGCCCCGGCCATACATCCATCCCTGATCTTGTGTTTCGTTTGGTGATGTAGCACCTGCGCGAATCGCTTTGTTTACAAGGTCGTCTACTTTTTCGCGTGTGTCAGCAGAGAGTGTAAGGATCACTTCGGTTGCTTTGGACGGATCGGTAATTTCTTTTCGGGTAAACGTCTTGAAGAAATCACGCACTAACAGCATCACATATATATCTTCTGTCACGATCATGCAAGTGGCGTGCTTGTCAGTAAACTGAGGATCGAATGTATAGCCCATTTTTGTAAAGAACTTTATTGAACGGCTAATGTCCTTTACCGCCAGGTTCACAAATATCTTGGTTCTCATAACCCGGATAAATTTAGATATGCAAACTTATCAGGATATACAGGAAGAGTTGTTGCCTGAACGCGACAATCTATAGGGTGTTTTGCGACAAGAAATTATGGCTGGATAAAAAAGTGTCAGAGCAGGGAAGGAGTGCTGGCGGTTTCACGGGCCTGCTTTTGATACTGGAACGGAGAAAAGCCTGCAAATTGTTTGAATATTCGGATGAAATGAGACTGGTCCGAAAAACCGTTGTCGAACGCAACATCCGAGAGATTACTATAATCGTTGTTTCTTAATTGCCGCAACGAAGCTTGAAACCGGCAGACAGTGGAGAAGACTTTTGGGGTAATTCCTATATATTGATTGAACTTGCGCTCCAAACTTCTTTCAGAGAGATTAAAATGTTTCTGAATATCGCGCAACGTTATTTGTCCTTTCGATTGAATGATCGTGGTAACGGCTTGTTGGGTTACCGGATCTGGACGGGCTTCATTTCGCTTTACTTCATTACTTAGAAAGATAGTAAGTATAGAAATCTGTTCCTGTGTCGTGGCTGCATTCAATAATTGTTCTTCCAGTGAATTAGTCCTTCGCCTGGACCATACGCTCATGCCGAAACAAGAGTCAGCAAATTCGTGGGCATCGAAGCCGAATAGAGATTTAAGTGCATCGGGATGAAAGCATATACCGGCTGTGCAAAATTTTCCAGTCAGGAACAGCGCAGTGCGGGTGATGGTCTGTCCGTAGAGAAATACAGGCGCCATCTTATTTCCAAACTCATCTTTAAATACACCCTTGTCAACAGGTTGTACAATGAACCCCGGGCACCCATCGGCCAGTGGCCCCAGCGTTGCGGGACCGACGTCATCACCATAGCTTTCCAACGTCCAGAAATACCGGACGTACTCCTGAAGATGAAATGGTGGCGCAATCTGTCTGAAGTGCATGACCGGTATAACGTCTACAACGTGGGCGCTGTTACAATTTTGCTACGCTATTCAAACAATTCCTGTTCTTCCGTATAGTAAGTTACGCGTGAATTGATAGTGGTAGAAATAATCTTTCCGCCGGTGGGACTATGTGATTTTTTTGAATTATGGATGTCCAGGAAATCCCGAACCTCACCGCTGATGATATCAGGTTCTTTTTTGAGGATTTGTTTCTCAGCATGTTTCAACACCGACTTAATGGATTTCGCGAGTCGCTTGATGGCAGCATCCGGTATTTTATTGCCAATCGAGAACGGAGATATTTTTGCGTCCCACAGTATTTCATCGGCGTACGCATTTCCTATACCTTTCAGGTTGTGTTGATCCAGCAATATATTTTTAATGTTGGTCTTTTTCTTTCCCAGCACGGCTTTCAGAAACGCAGCATCTACTTCATCCGACATCGCATCGGGCACCTCGCTCGGCTCAGGGTTCAGCGTTATAGTAGCTGCCTTTTGAAAGTCCGTCAGAACAAGTTTTGTGTCGTCATCAAAAATTACTTCCAGTATTGTGTATTTGGGCTCTTCATCTTTATCAACTACATAGAGCTTGCCACGCAGCATCATGTGTAGCCGAAGTATAGTATCCTTTCCAAACCGGAAGCTGAGCTCTTTTCCATCGCGGAATACTTCTGTTAACGGTTGTTTGTCCAATGCCTTTTTCAGTGCTGCTTCAGTAGCGTTTGACTTTTTGCTCAATACAAGATTTACATCTTTCACCTTCTTCTTATGCAATCGCTTTTGAAGGTTAACGCTGAAAGCCTGGAGATCTGGTAGTTCGGGCATATTGGTATGTTGTTAGTGATTTGTTTACGTT
>NZ_DAIQRQ010000076.1:0-6724 GCF_036786105.1 Ohtaekwangia sp. | reverse complement strand
CTGGAGATCTGGTAGTTCGGGCATATTGGTATGTTGTTAGTGATTTGTTTACGTTCGATATTTTGAAATAGCTGTGAGCCGCTAGCTGACAGATGAGTGTGATTTGGGAGTGGGTGTATCTTCGCACTTCCGGATTTCCCGACTTGCATTACCTTTTATCTACAATCTCATGCCTACCGGTAGCTTGCGGTCGCAGCTAGTTACCAGTTTTCGTCAGGTATTCTTTTGATGGATTTGTCCAGATCAGAATCAATACAAGTATGCCGAATATACCTGAGCCTTGCGTTAACCCGAACAACAGGTCGAGAGCAACCACGATTACAGCGGCCCAGAATTTTTTCCGGTTCACGAATATGATCAACAATACCGTAAGAATGAAAGGTATAGATAACATACCGCCAAGCACAGCCATTTCCTGTTCTGCATTTTGCAGGCCGAATCGTTTACGGGTATAGGTTACAAATCCTGCGAAAAGTGTTTTGTCGTATGAGCCTCGGGTGAAATAATATGTAATCGGAATCAGAACCAGACCGATTAATCGAAGTGCACTCAGTGCGAGGATAACCCGTATGGTTCGCGGTCTTTCCATGGATGTTGGTTGAACTTGCATGACTTTAATGCTGTAAAGATAGCATCTCTCTACATATTCTTATATACTGGAGCGCATCTGCTTAGCCCGGGCGTTGTGTAGCGAACGTGCTTGTCTGTTGAATTTTTACCCCGAAGTCAAATATTAATCTATTGTGGTTCAGATGAGATCTATAAACAAAAAGGCCTGACGTCTCTAAAACATCAGGCCTTATATGTTGTGCTTTCAAAATATACTTACTCACTTCGCAGCGATTTGCTTGGATTGGCAGAAGCAGCTTTGAATGACAGAAAGCTTACGGTGAGCCATGCCACTGCCAACACCGATATACCAGCAATGACAAAGGTTACAGGACCGATGTTTATACGGTCTGTAAAATTCTCCAGCCATCGTGTAATGAGATAGTATGTTATGGGAACCGCCACAATAAATGAGATCACAATCAATCCTACAAATTCTTTGGAGATCATGTAGATCATGTTTCCTACCGAGGCTCCAAGTACTTTGCGTATACCAATTTCTTTTACCCTGCGTTCTACAGAAAAAGATGTGAGTCCCAGTAAACCAAGACAACCGACAAATATAGCGAGGCTGCTAAACACACTGGCGACTTTTCCCAATTGTGCGTCAGCTTTATAGAGATTGTTATAGTCATCTTCCAGGAATGAATAGCGAAACGGCAGTCCGGGAGCAAGTGCTTTCCATTGCTTCTCTATTTTTTCTACAACGGAAGGAATATTGTTTGAACTGATCTTTACTGAGAATTTATTGTATGCCCAGGGATTAATCGTAAGCATCAATGGTTCAATTTTGTGGTGAAGCGAGCGATAGTGGAAGTCTTTGGTTACGCCTATGATCGTTCCGTTCTTTCCATTTTGATGTACCTTTTTACCAATGGAATTTTGAGGTGTCCAGCCGAAATCTTTCATAGCAGTTTCATTGATGATAAACGCAGTGGTATCATCAGCTTTGAAGTCGCGGGAAAAATTTCTGCCCGCCAGCATTTCAATGCCGAAGCCTGGTATAAAATCGTGATCAACAAAATTGGTGTTGATGTTGGTAGGCGACATCTTGCCATCCTGCATTTCCAGTTGCGAGTATAGATTGGTCGTAGATTCGCCCGGCACGGTATGTGAAGCAGTTACAGAAGTTACTCCCTGTATCTTTAACAATTCACTTCGTACTGATTCAAGATGTTCTCGGATCGTGTGGTCGCCACCGGTTTGCAGTTTCAGCGTGGCTTCTTTGCGGAAACCCAGGCTTTGCGTGCGCAGGAGAGAAAGCTGATCGGAGATAAGCAACGTGCCCGCCACCAGCGTAATGGAGATAACAAACTGTGCCGATACCAATATTTTTCTGAAATACTGGTGACTAAATATACCCCGCAGCGATGGCCTGAATATTTGGAGGGGATCAAATCCGGAAATCATAAAAGCAGGGTAGGAGCCAGACAGCAATCCGAGGAAGATCGCCAGCACGATGAGGCTGCCCCAGATATAGTATGTATGTGGAACGATAGCAAAACCAAGGGATGCCTCTACGAGTGTATTGAATACAGGTAATACCATCCAGGCAAGGCTGAATCCCATAATAGTAGCGATCGAGCTTACAATGATCGATTCACCCAGGAACTGTGCGATTAACATACGCCTTTGCGCACCCAATACTTTGCGAAGTCCTACTTCCTTTAATCTTCGTGAGGCACGTGCTGTAGCCAGGTTTACATAGTTGAAGCACGCAATAAGTAAAATGAATATAGCAATAACGGAAAGTATATACAGATTGTTGATACTTCCACGCTTGCCATTTTCCCACGACCGGGGCGTTTCCAGGTATATACTGGTAAGCGACTGCAACGGCAGATCTTCATAGTACATGCCACCCTTGTCGATGTTGCGTTCTATGAAACCCGGCATCTTTGCACGGAGTGATTCAATCTGGTTGGCTTCTTTCAGCAATATATAGGTATGAAAGCTGTTCCAGTACCAGGCGCGCATTTCGTTTTCTTTGTTGTGTGTACTCCACGAACTAAATGAAACGAGTATATCAAAGGTGAAGTGCGCGTTCTCAGGCACGTCTGCCATTATACCGGTAATTTTGTATTGTTCACCATCCATTTCCAGCGACTGTCCAACGGGATCCTGATCCCCAAAATACTTTCGGGCGGTTTTCTCCGTCAGCACCGTTGTGTTCGGTTCAGTTAATGCAGTTTTGGCATTACCTTTTAACAAAGGAAAAGTAAAAATGTCGAACACGCTCGAGTCAGCGAGGTAACATTCATCTTCGTAGAAGGATACGTTATCTTTCTTAACCAACAGCCCTGTTTCCAGAAATCGTACGAAGCTTTGTACTTCCGGAAATTCCTGAACGAGTTTGGGCCCCATCGGCGGTGAACTGGTCGACTGGAGAAGCAATTCATTTTCAGTACGAAGGTTTTCTACAATACGATAGATGCGGTCAGCTTTTGTATTGAAGCGATCCATGCTCAGTTCGTGATACACATATAGCGTAATGAGCACAAAGGAGGCGAGTCCTACCGAGAGCCCGAGGATGTTAATGGCTGAGAAACCTTTGTTCTTATAAAGATTTCTGAATGCAGCCGTAATATAATTCTTCAGCATGCTTGTGAGGTTTGGTGTGGAAAATTGAGAAGGCGCAGCCTCAGCCTGCAAGACAGGCTTCTGTCGCTTAAAGAAGTACTGGAGATGCACAAAAAAGTTACTGGCTTTTTTCGGAATTGATGATAAATTATCAGGGAAACATTAAGGACGGGAAAGAGTTACGACAACCATTTACTCATATAGCCATCAGAAATGTGCTCTATACAATTTGAGATTTGAATCTACGTACCCAATAAAGCTTTCGGGCGGAGTAACCAGAGGCAGACAAAATAGTAATTAATGGCCGGCATTATAAAGAGTAATGATCTCGACCATGTCTTTATATTTTAGCTCTTTGTTTTTTATACGTTTCATTAATATTTCGTTATCGGCCAGTGGGATGGAAATTGATTTGATAAAGTCATCGCCCTTTTGAACGCCATAAAGACTTTCGTCATCCTGGATGATATAGGTAAAACACCTTTTTTTATGTGCAGTTACCCCCACACCATTGGGGGAGCCAGTCGGCACGGTTGTGTATGTGTATGGATAAAAGTCAGGCAGTTCTCCATAGTACAGTTTTAATTTGCCTTTGCTGATACGCACCTCAGCTACCACGTCTTCGGCCAGGTAATCGCTTCCAAACGGATAGAACGCCGGCAATACCATGAATGTATCTTTCTTGTAAGCATATGATTTTAGATCATGAATGTAAAAGGTTCTCACAAAATAACTCTTACCATCATTTACCGAAATCTTTTTTCCTTGTGCATCTTTCAACAGGGTTAAGTGTCCATTGATTTTTACATTTTGATCTGTAATAACATAGCCGTTAAACTTTTGTGCATAGCTATTACTGGAAAGCAATAGGCAAAGAAGTATTGAATAGAATTTCACTAAGAAATGGACAGGTTTTATAAGGTTTCATGCGCCAGCGTAACTACCTGCATGGCGGTTTTAAGATTTCGCTTCTGGATGTCTTTCAGATTAAGATCGTATCGAAGGCGATTGTCTACCATGGTAAAGCTGATATCGGCTCCTTCCAGGTGAAGTCGTTCGCGTTCGGTTATAATCAGAATGGGTTTGCCTTCCGTATATTTTACCAGGTCGGATAGCAGATTACTTTTTTCATCAGCCAGGTATATGATGCAGGCGTCCGCGGAAATGCCGGCTATATCGGTAGCCCGTGTAACGCGACCTTTCGCTCCTGCAAACACTTTTCCTTCAAAACTCTTTTGCAGTTCATCAAATGCCGGAGTTTCACCCAATACCACAATTTTGAAGTCGCCCGTTAACGGAGGCCACGAACTATACCGCGCAAAACTCTGTACATACAACGCGTAGGAGCGATGTATGGTGATCTGCGCGCGTGTTGGAAACCATGAAAAGGCCGCCAGGAACGCGATAAGTGTATATTTTTTTAGATACAAGGGTTTTATAATAAACGGCCCCAAGTATAGCGGTTTAGGAGATGCTGAGAAATACCCCATTTTTACTCACGTAGTTGTGGTACGAGTTGTGCGTTAGAACTTAATCCGAAACACGTTAAAACGCTTAACCTGTAACTAACAGTTAAACATCTATCTCAGTTGACGTGCATCAAAAAAAATAGTAGATTAGACATACAATGATGACGTGCTTGTTGACAGTTATGGAAAAATGGTAAGCGCATCGGCATCTGTTGGCAGTATTCTCTATTCTTCTTTTCGTAATCCTATCCTGTGCTAACAAGTCGATCGGATGAAGTCATCATCGAAATTTCTGCGCGATGAGCTGGAGCAGTTGGTGTAATTCTTTGCAATGTATTTTGATGTAAGAACGTTGACAGCCAAAACGTTGAACCGCTATGAATATTAACCGTAAAATTTCGTCCGTGCTCGCACTGTTGGCGGCTTGTATAAGTTGCCTGCTATATATGGAATCCTGTGTCGGAAATACGGAGTCCACGCACGATGATCCCGATACATCAGTTTCTGTTACGCCTTTTACGATACATGCTGGTGGTACAGGCAACGATGGGCCTCCGCCTCATCCTATGGTAGTTGATAATGATGGTAATGTATATATCACTGGTTCTTTTGAAGCCACTGCCACATTTGGTAACACAACACTCACAGCCTTGAATAGATCGGATGTATTTTTGGCTAAGTACGATCCGGAAGGTAAGCTGTTATGGGTAAAGCAGGGCGCAGGCACCGCTACCGATATGGCATACTCGATGGCGATCGATGCGCAAAACAATATATATATCACAGGCATGTTTTATGAGTCGATCACATTTGACAATGTAAAACTTACGGCTGTCGGACTTACCGATACTTTTATAGCTAAATATACTCCAGCGGGAGAGTTGATGTGGGCGAAACGCGATGGTGGTGGTGCCGATGGATTGAATAAATCCCGCGGACGTTCAATTACACTTGATGCTTCGGGCAATATATATGTTGCCGGTACATTTGTAGGGGATGTGTTGTTTGGCACTACGAGGCTTTCTGCTGATAAGCGCTTTTTCTACAATTTATACGTTGCCAAGTATAATGCTGCGGGCACGCTTCAATGGGTAACGCAAGCCACGGGTAATTCCTCTGGCGAATGTATAGCGGTGGATGCTGCCGGCAATGTATACGTTACAGGATCGTTTGGCGGAGCCGTAACGTTTGGCAGCACAACACTCACATCCATTGGAGAAGAGAGTGAAGAAGATGTGTTTCTTGCAAAATATACTGCGGATGGGAAGATGGCCTGGATAAAACAATTCGGCGGCAAGGGGCTATCTGTCGGAAACACGATAGCGCTGGATGCTACTGGCAATCTTTATATAACCGGATTCTTCCAGGACGTAGTGCCCTTTGGCGCTGCAAGTCTTAAGTCCGGAGCCCCGATGTACGACATGTTCATTATGAAATGCAATAAGAATGGCGAAGTGCAATGGGCGCGACAAGCCGGAACAGAAGCAATGGGCTATGACATTGTACTGGATAAAACCGGAAATATATACCTGACCGGCTCGATACAAGGTACGGCTGTTATCGGATCAGCATCACTCAACACAGCCAATCATCCCAACGTGTTAATGGTTCGGTATAATCAAGCGGGCGAACCTACATGGGCACAAGTTGCCGGAGGTTCAGCATCATCAATACAAGCCGGCAGTGGTATAGGCCTCGATGCAGCTGGCGATATCATTATCACCGGATACTTTTCAGAGACTTTCAGTTTCAATGACGCTTCGGTAACCAGTGCTGGAGGAACGGATGTTCTGGTTTTTAAATTTACGCCGTAGGGGTGAACGTTATTAGTTACAGGTTAATCGTTATCCGTAAATAGTTATAAAGAAGGTTCCCACAGACCACAGAATAGATGCATTCACTTGCCGAAGATTGTACAGATTTACGAAACATCATCAGTTAACTTGTTAATATCGACTATCTCTAATAAAACTAATAACGATTAACGGCTAACGAATAGCTTATAGGAACAAAAATGCATTTATTTCCCACATCCCGATGACTATCGGGAACAGAAAAATCACAGA
>NZ_DAIQRQ010000075.1:0-20991 GCF_036786105.1 Ohtaekwangia sp. | reverse complement strand
TACCCGCCAGCGCTACGGTGTTGCCTGCACAAATTGATTGATCCGGACCAGCATTTACGGTGGCTGCAGGAGTAATCGTGATCGTTACATTGTCTGTCGCGGAAGTACATACACCAGCAGGATCATTGGTAGTCAGTGTTAATGTCACTGTACCCGCTGTAACCTCAGCAGCACTCGGAGTATACACTGCATTGAGGGTTGTATTATTAGGAGCAAATGTTCCTGTGCCTCCACCCCAGGTTGCACTGGTAGCAGAGCCTCCAATCGTACCAGCCAAAGTTACTGTACTCCCTGCACATATTGTTTGGGCTGGACCGGCATCGACAGTAGCTGCCTGATTAATAGTAATCGTTACATTATCAGTGGCCGCTGTACAGGCTCCGGCAGGATCGTTGGTGGTTAATGTCAACGTTACTGTGCCTGCCGTAACTTCGGCCGCGCTTGGTGTATAGACTGCATTGAGTGTTGTATTATTTGGAGAGAATGTACCACTACCTCCGCTCCAGGTTGCGCTTGTGGCTGAACCGCCAATCGTGCCAGCTAAAGTTACTGTACTCCCACCACATATAGTTTGTGTCGGGCCAGCATCTACCGTTGCTGCAGGATTAATAGTAATCGTTACATTATCCGTTACAGCGTTACATATACCGGCAGGATCGTTGGTAGTCAAGGTCAGGGTTACTGTACCGGCTGTAACTTCGGCTGCACTTGGTGTATAGGTTGCGTTTAATGTTGTGTTATTGGGTGAGAATGTGCCAGTACCTCCACTCCAGGTCGCACTAGTGGCTGAACCGCCAATGATACCAGCTAAAGTTACTGTACTTCCACCACATATAGTCTGTGCCGGGCCAGCATCTACTGTTGCTGCCTGATTAATTGTAATCGTTACATTATCCGTTGCTGCTGTACAGGCTCCGGCAGGATCGTTGGTGGTTAATGTCAACGTTACTGTGCCTGCTGTAACTTCGGCTGCACTTGGTGTATAGACAGCATTGAGTGTTGTATTATTAGGAGAGAATGTACCGGTACCTCCGCTCCAGGTTGCGCTTGTTGCCGAACCGCCAATGGTACCGGCTAAGGTTACTGTACTTCCACCGCAGATTGTCTGAGCTGGACCAGCATCAACAGTAGCTGCAGGGTTGACCGTAAACGTTACGTTATCAGAAGCTGCTGGACATAAGCCAGCGGGATCATTTGTTGTCAGTGTTAAAGTCACCGTACCAGCCGTAACTTCTGCAGCGCTCGGTGTGTATGTTGCATTTAAAGTAGTGTTGTTTGGAGAGAATGTTCCCGTGCCACCACTCCATGTTGCGCTCGTAGCACCTCCACCAATTGTACCGGCCAATGTTATTGTACTGCCTGCACAAATTGTTTGAGCTGGACCGGCGTCAACGGTAGCTACAGGATCCAGCGTGATCGTTACATTGTCGGAAACTGCGGGACATGGTCCTGCAGGATCGTTGGTTGTAAGTGTTAAGGTTACCGTACCGGCCGTTATCTCCGCTGCACTCGGAGTATATGTTGCGTTGAGTGTTGTATTATTAGGAGAGAACGTTCCTGTACCTCCACTCCACGTTGCACTGGTTGCTGAACCTCCTATTGTACCCGCGAGTGTAGCAGTGCTGCTTCCACAGATTGTCTGTGAAGGACCAGCATCAGCTGTGGCTATCGGATTTATCGTAATCACTACATTATCTGTAGCAGCAGTACAAGGACCTGCCGGATCATCCGTTGTCAGAGTAAGTGTAACCGTTCCAGTTGTCTTATCATTCGTTCCCGGAGTATAGATCGCATTCGGGTCTGTTATATTATTGAATGTGCCATCTCCAGAGGTACTCCACGATACACCAGTCGCTGATCCTCCAAAAGTACCAGCTAATGTTACTGTGCTTCCAACACATATCGTTTGTGCAGGACCAGCATCTACGGTAGCCGTAGGGTTAATTGTGATGGTTACCACATCGCTAACAGCAGGGCAAGGTCCCAACGGATCGTTAGTCGTTAGTGTTAACGTCACAGAACCAGCGGTTGCTTCCGCTGCTGTTGGTGTATATGTAGCTGTTAAAGTCGTGTTATTAGGCGAAAAGGTTCCCCCTCCGCCACTCCAGGTTGCACTGGTCGCTGAACCTCCTATTGTACCAGCCAAAGTCGCTGAACCTCCGGTGCAAATAGTCTGTGGAGCTCCTGCATCCACCGAAGCAGGTGTACTTCGCGTAATCGTTACATCAGAAGTTGTTCCGCTACAGGTAAGTCCGGAATCTGTTATCGTCCAGCGAAATACGTTTGCTCCAAACGACAAATTTCCAACCGTTGTGGTTGGAGAGTTGGCGTTAGAGAAAGTTCCCGTTCCTGATACAACCGTCCAAGTACCTATCTCACCTGATCCTGCAGCATTACCCGCCAGGGTTGTATTATCAGCACATACATTTTGATCTGATCCGGCATTTGCCTGTGTAACCACCGGAATCGTTATGCTCTGTGTGGTCTGACATCCGTTCGCATCGGTAGCGGTTACCGTATAAGTACCTGCATCTATATTAGTGCGATCTTCTGAAGTTGCTCCATCTGACCATAAGAATGTATAAGGAGAAGTACCTCCGGAGGTTGTTATATCTACATCGCCTTCGCCTAATCCAACAGAAGGATTACAATCCGGACTAATTGAATTTACAGTGATTGCCAACGGGCTTGATGGTTCACCTACTGTAACAAATGATGTTTTCCGTTCGCAGATAATTGTTCCGCCACCACTCGCCTGAACAACCACTCTATATTGCGAAATACCTGCATTTGCAGGAATACCAAATGATTCGGCTCCGGGCTCTGTGAGGCTTCCGTTACCGGTTTTGAATGTGACCGTTGTATTTAACGCTGCTACAGTTTTAGTACCCAGCAATGTTAAACTTCCATCATCATAATACAGATCGTAACGAAAAGGAGGTACACCTGCTGTTGCTTTTACAGTTATCTGACCAGTGTTATCGCCATTACAGAGCACATCTGTTTCAGTAACGCTTATTGACAAACACTGACCTATAGCTGACTGAGATAAAAAAGTGAGCGGGAATGCTAAGGCTAAAAAATATTTGTAAAGAGATTTAAGCATATATTACTTCCCTCCTTTTAGATCAATGAATTCCGAAACTTTATTCCTGCAGAGAAAATCCTGTTCATTATGAAAGGTAACCTTCACTATATAGCTTTTGTCTGGCGGAAGATTTTCGAATACAAAACTCTTGGTGCTTGAACCTGAAAACTCTCTTACCAGGATTTCATTCACCCCATCATACCGAATAAGCTTGCCTGAAAATTCTCCGGCACCGGAGACATTTACCTTGATACCGTTGTGCGTGGCGGATGCCTTAACGGAAGACTTACAGCTTGATTGTGCCTGGCTAACAACGGACAGAGATACACCCATTGAAAGTAAGACAATGAAGAATACTGAAATTCTCATTTTGGTTAGAGTGAGTTGGATAAATCTATATTCTAAATATTACTCAAAAAATTATTGTAACCGTCCCTATCGAATAAAGATGCCAGTTACAAAAGTCAGTTCAAAAAATCCGTACAGTTTAAAAAATCAGTTTTGCCTACTTCTATGTACTATTTCTTAAAAAAATCAAAATTTCCTTTGAAGAATTTCACTCATAACGACTGCCTTCTTTAGCCCTTCAGGATCTTTAAAGTCGGCAAGATACTCTTGCACAAGGTCACGGCGCTGCTCCTGTTCAAACATCTTAAACTTTTCATATCGAACCACCGTGTCTTCCACTTTCATGGTTTCTTCTAACGAAGGTCGATTGAAGGCCTCGCGCTTAGCCTCCTCGTAAACATCATATATCTTGTCCTGTTTACGGTAATTATACTCTACATCTTCCAGATCCTGCTCCTCTTCCTTGAGGTTATCATCATAATCAACGTATTCTGGTTGAGGCGTTTTACTCTCTGTTATCTCCCTTAGCAACTCCTCAAATGTCAGTGACTTAGGAGCAGAAGCGGCAGGGATTGGATTGGCTGTTGGCCGCTCAAATTGCCGAACCGGCTTCTCCGGTTTGCCAGCAGGTGCTTCCGGTTGTTCGGGTTGCTTCTTTCGTAACCTTCCAATCAGGTAGATTACGCCGACAATTATGTACAACCAGAACTGAAAATCCCTCATTAAAACCAAATTTATGTAAAAAATTTGAAAAAAATACAGTTCAAATGTCCGGTTACAAATCCATTCACCCAAAAAGAAGATGTATGGATTCCTGATCAGCCGTTAAAAAGTACAGCCCGATAGTCGATATTTCTATCCACCTTAAACATGAATGCTGCGATAATACGAACAAATCATTATTACCCCACTTTGCATTGAAGTGGCAAGACGTGCTCAGATATATCACATTGTACTTAAGATTGCGAGGAACTTTAGAATATTAGGCTTCGATATTTACCCGAAAAACCTACCTTTGCACCCGGTTTACTCAGACTGCTTCACTAATCTATGTCATCTACTGCCAAATACATCTTTGTAACCGGGGGCGTTACGTCATCGCTGGGAAAGGGAATCATTGCTGCATCGCTCGCACAACTGCTTCAGGCTCGGGGTTTTAAGGTCACTATTCAGAAATTTGACCCCTACATTAATATAGATCCGGGAACACTCAACCCGTACGAACACGGAGAGTGTTACGTAACGGATGACGGAGCAGAAACCGATCTTGACCTTGGTCACTACGAGCGTTTTCTGAACGTTCGCACATCACAAGCCAACAATGTTACTACGGGCCGAATTTACAATAACGTAATTACCAAAGAGCGCAAAGGCGAGTATCTTGGAAAAACAGTTCAGGTAATTCCTCATATTACAGATGAAATCAAGCGCAATATTTTCCTGTTGGGAGAAAGCGGCGAATATGATTTTATTATTACTGAGATCGGAGGATGTGTAGGCGACATTGAATCGCTTCCTTTCATTGAAGCAGTGCGCCAGGTAAAATACGATCTTCCTCCTAATAACTCTCTTGTTATTCACTTAACGCTTATACCCTACCTCAACGCAGCAAAAGAACTTAAAACGAAGCCGACACAGCACTCCGTAAAGGAATTGCTGGAAGCCGGTATTCAACCTGATATACTGGTATGTCGTACAGAGATGCCGTTGCCGATGGAAATCCGGAAAAAGCTGGCATTATTCTGTAATGTGCACATTAATTCAGTGATCGAAGCGATGGACGCTGAAACAATTTACGATGTTCCGCTACTCATGCGTAAAGAGAAACTGGATGAACGGGTACTTGCCAAGCTCAAGGTACAGTCAAAAGAAGAACCTAATCTGGAGCAGTGGAAATCGTTTCTCGGTAAATTAAAGAACCCGGTGAATGAAGTACAGGTAGGATTGGTTGGAAAATATGTTTCATTGCCCGATGCCTATAAATCCATAGCCGAAGCTTTTGTTCATGCCGGTACACGGAATGATTGTAAAGTGAAAGTAAAGTGGATCTCATCAGAAGATATTACGAAAGACTCTGTGGAGTCTGTGTTGCGTGGTTTGGACGGTATACTCGTTGCCCCTGGATTTGGTGAACGTGGACTGGAAGGTAAAATAGAAGCGATCCGATATGTTCGTGAAAATAAAATTCCATTCTTCGGCATTTGCCTCGGTATGCAATGTTCTGTAGTGGAGTTCTCGCGAAATGTATTGGGACTGGATGCAAGCTCGACCGAACTGAATCCCAAAACAAAGAACCCGGTAATCGACATGATGGAAGAGCAAAAGAAGATCACAATAAAAGGTGGTACGATGCGTCTAGGTGCCTATACCTGCAAGTTGAAGAAAGGAAGCAAAGCGTATGCAGCGTATGGCGAGTCCGTAATAGAAGAACGTCACCGCCACCGCTACGAATTCAACAATAAATACCTTGAGCAGATTGAAGAAGCCGGGTTAAAAGCAATGGGTGTGAATCCTGACTCGAACCTTGTTGAAGTGGTGGAACTGAAAGATCACCCCTGGTTTGTAGGTGTGCAATATCACCCTGAATTGAAAAGCACTGTGCTTAACCCACACCCTTTGTTTGTGAAGTTTATTGAAGCTTCACTGGAGCACAAGAAATCTGTAAATAAATAATAAGATTTAGACAAGAATACAATGGATAGGAACTCGGCCATTGGCCTTACATTAATCGCAGTACTACTGATCGGATATTTCTATTGGTTCTCGCCGCAGCCACAACCTGTTGCTCCTGATACGACTACCACACATTCGACTGCGCCAGCGAAGAAAGACTCTCTGACAGCAACTGCTCCTGTGGTCAACGACAGTGCGCTGCAAGTTGCCTATGGCGATGCAGCAGTAGCCATGAAGGGAATTGAAACACCTACCGTAATTGAGACTGCCGATCTGAAAATAACTTTCAGCAACAAAGGCGGTTCCATTAAAGAGCTGGAATTAAAGAAATACCAATCGTATCAACAGAAGTATAGAACCAAAGAACACAGACCGCTGAAACTTGTTTCGCCTGAGTTCAGTGAACAAAAACTGCTGGCACAGTTCCAGGGCAGAGAACTCGATCTTTACTCACTTTACTATCAGGTGGATCAAAAACAAGAAGGCGATACAACGGTAGTAACATTTACCGCTTCCTTAAGCAACGGATCATCTATTGCACACACGTACAAAATTCCAAAGCTCGGCTATGAGATTGGCTATGCTATATCTTCAAAAGGCCTCGACTCCCAATTAACCGGAGATAACCTGAGCTTTCAATGGAAGTACGATGCACAACCTTTTGAAAAGGATCTGACCGATACTCGTAACAACACTACGATTACATATTACTCCGATGCAGATGGCTTCAATGATCTTTCACCACGCTCTACCGGCACGCAGGCAGAAGCTCTCGCTAATCCTGTAAAGTGGGTTGCTGTGAAAGAGAAATTCTTCCTGGCGTCCATTATTGCAAAGGATAACTTTGCCGGTGGCGAGCTGCAAACCTCAATGAACCCTGCCGATTCTTCTGTAGTCAAAAGTACCAGTGTAAAATTGCTCATTCCGAAAAAGTCGTTGGCAGGAACAGCAAGCTTTAAATTTTACTTCGGTCCGAACGACTATAAGATCATTGGTGATGTTGCGGAGCGTTTTAAAGACAATGTTAACCTTGGATGGCGCCCGGTATACTGGATCAACAAATTTGTAATCTTCCCGGTATTCCACTTCCTCACACAGCACATCACCAACTACGGCATTATTATCATCATCCTGGTGATTTTGTTGAAGCTGGTGTTATTCCCACTTTCCTATCGCTCGTACCTGAGCATGGCGAAAATGAAAGTACTCAAGCCAGAACTTGATGAGATCAAGGAACGCGTTGGTGACGACATGACCAAAGTGCAGCAAGAACAAATGAAGCTATACCAGCAAGTGGGCGTAAACCCGATCAGTGGTTGCGTACCGGTATTGCTGCAGATGCCAATTCTCTTCGCCATGTTCTACCTGTTTCCGGCCAGTATTGAGTTGCGTCAGCAGCCATTCTTGTGGGCCGAAGATCTTTCTACATATGACTCGTTAATTCAATTACCATTTACACTTCCATTTGGTGTAGGTAGTCACATCAGTTTGTTTACGTTAATCATGACCATCTCGACTTTGATATATACCTGGCAGAATAACCAGCTGTCTTCTGTACAAGGTCCGATGAAATCCATGTCGTATATCATGCCGGTAATTTTCTTTTTCTTCCTGAACTCATTTTCTGCCGGTCTTACCTTCTATTACTTTATCTCGAACCTTGTTACGTTCGGGCAGCAGGCTGTGATCAAACGTTTTGTTGATGAAAGTAAGATCAGAGCGATCATGGAAGAGAACAAGAAGAAGAATGCAGCAGGTGGCGGTAAGAAATCGAAATTTATGACCAAGCTTGAAGAAGCGATGAAAGCTGGTGAAGAAGCACGCAAGCGTGCTGATGAAGAAAAGAAAAGACGCAAAAGCTAATCTTTATATTGATAAGTAGTTTAGATGCAATCATTTAGCGTTTCATATTTCACGAACCACTATTAACAATATCTAAAAAGCTGTTAACGGATTGTGCAACGATTGTGGATAAACCGTTCCACGATGTTCCACGCTCAGATAAGTTTTCCTATATATTTGTGCCCGCCCGGTTTGAACGCCAGGCGGGCATTTTTATTTTTTAAACGTCATTCATTAGATGGGAAAAATCATTGCGATTGCTAATCAAAAAGGTGGTGTCGGTAAAACAACTTCAGCGATCAATCTTGCAGCTAGTTTAGCAGTATTGGAAAAAAGAACGCTATTGGTGGATGCCGATCCGCAGGCAAACTCTACATCCGGTTTAGGACTTAACCCGAAAGATGTCACTCAGGGAATTTATGAGTGTATGGTGGATGGTGTTAATCCTAAAGATGCGATAGTAAAGAACGATCTTAAATTCCTGGATGTACTTCCCTCCCACATTGACCTGGTGGGTGCTGAAGTCGAGATGGTAAACATCGAACGCCGCGAAGAAAAAATGAGAGATGCACTGGGCATCGTTCGCGATGAATATGATTTTATCATCATCGATTGCTCTCCATCTCTGGGTCTTATTACCATTAATGCATTGACTGCTGCTGATTCGGTTATTATACCGGTACAGTGCGAATACTTCGCTTTGGAAGGTCTCGGTAAATTATTGAACACGATCAAGATCATTCAGACACGATTGAACCCGAAGCTTGAAATAGAAGGCATCCTGCTTACGTTATATGATGCACGTACCAGCCTGGGCAACCAGGTGGTGGAAGAAGTACGCACACACTTTTTAAAAATGACTTTCAACACTATCATTCCCCGCAATGTGAAGTTGAGTGAGTCGCCAAGCTTTGGTTTACCTGTCATTGTACATGATGCCGAAAGTAAGGGAGCGATCAGCTACCTGAACCTGGCGCACGAAGTGTTGGATAAAAACGGAATGTCGAAATGAGTACAAAAAAGAAAGCCCTTGGACGAGGACTAAGCGCTCTGTTGAGCGACAATTCCTCCGATGATAAACTTGAAGTGGATATCCCGGTAGCCATACCAACTGCAGTTACAGTTGCCGATGTTGCCGTAGCTGCTATACCCACCAGTGGTATAACGGAAATACCAATTGAAGAAATTGAAGTAAACCCATTCCAGCCCCGTACACATTTCGACCAGGAGGCTCTTCTCGAACTGGCGGAATCTATTACGGTGCATGGCATCATTCAGCCTATCACGGTAAGAAGATTAGCCGATCATCAATATCAGCTGATCTCCGGTGAGAGACGTTTTCAGGCATCGAAACTTGCCGGATTAAAAGCTATACCTGCCTATATCCGCTCCGCTGACGATCAGCAGATGCTGGAAATGGCGTTGATCGAAAACATTCAGCGTGAAAACCTGAATGCGATAGAAATAGCATTGAGCTATCAGCGTCTTATCTCGGAGTGTAATCTGAAGCAGGAAGAACTGGGAGAACGTGTAGGCAAGAACAGAACAACGGTTACGAACTACCTTCGCCTGCTGAAGCTTCCGCCTGATATTCAGATCGCCGTGCGCGACAATAAACTCTCCATGGGTCAGGCTCGTGCCATCATCAGTGTTGAGAATCCGGAGGAGCAACTTTATATTTTCAAAAAGACAATTGACGAAGAACTCTCAGTACGCAAAGTTGAAGAACTCGTTCGTGAAGTGTCTGAAAAGTCTGCATCTAAAGTAAGTGAAGATGCGCCTGCTTCTGCGAGTTCGCCAGTATCCAGAGAAATTTCGCAACTTCAATCAAAGTTGTCATCACACTTTGGCACTCGTGTTGTTGTGAAAAGCGATGGCAAAAAAGGCGAGATCAAGATACCTTTCCTTTCTGTAGAAGATTTGAACCGCTTACTCGACATTCTTCGGGTTAGAACGGAGTAATAATTCTTTTCATGACAGGATGCCCGATACCAGAAGGCAAGCCTCGCTTGTCTTCTTCCCAGGTTTCGGTAACTTGTGCACGCTTTGCCCAACCGGCAACACTCATGAAGAATCTGATTATACTCAGCATATTGGCTCTATTGTTCACAACTGCTTTGCATGCACAGAACAAAGTGGTTGTTGAAAATGAAAGCGACAGCCTCATTACAGAAAGCCAGGACACGGTGCTGCTGAAGTCGTACGCCACACGTTATAATCCTCGTAAAGCATTGTTGTATGCCGCTATAGCTCCTGGATTAGGTCAAATTTATAACAAGAAGTACTGGAAGCTGCCCTTGGTATACGGAGGATTTGTAGGCATCGGCATGGCTATAAATTTCTATAACGGTCTTTACACCAAGTATAAACGTGACCTGTTTGCCAACCTGGAGGACGGTTATGTGAATGACTCCGACAGACGCCCCGGGGATACATATACCACCAAAAGTTACCGTGTGGCAGTGGATCGTTCCAAACGCAGTCGCGACTTCTGGATCATTATGATGGGTGCCATGTATATTTTACAGATCGTTGACGCACACGTGGATGCACACTTGAAAGAATTTGATCTTAATCCACAGCTTCATGTGAGTATTGAACCCATGATGGAGCAAAACTACATGCTTGGCAAGCAAAGCGGTTTTTCATTGGTGTTTCGTTTCTAAGCCCCCTGCTTCCCAATAACAGTTGTTTGTTCGTTTGACTTTTGCAGTCATAACGCCACTATTTTTTTATCCCGAAGGCTTTCAATTTGTGAACAAACTGTCTTTGAAATTCACAGACAAAATGCATTTTTACAAACAACTCAATCAGTCAGTATGAATATCATTCTCCTCGGTTATGGCAAAATGGGCAAAATCATAGAACGTATCGCGCTGGAACGCGGCCATACGATCACTGCCCGTATTGACATGAACAATCTGCATGAATTTGAAACAGCAACAGGCGATGTCGCCATTGAATTTTCACATCCGGATGCGGCATTTGAAAATGTAAAGAAGTGCATCCTAAAAAATATACCGGTAGTGTGTGGCACTACGGGATGGTTAAAGCAAAAACCTGAAATTGAAAAGCTTTGCCGGGAGCAAAACGGCTCGTTCTTCTATGCTTCCAACTATAGCCTGGGTGTAAATATTTTTTTCAAGGTAAATGAGTTTCTAGCGAAAATGGTGAGCAACTTCTCCGAGTATGATATCTCGATGGACGAGATTCATCACTCTGAAAAGAGAGATGCTCCCAGTGGCACAGCCATTACACTGGCAGAAGGTGTTTTGAAACATGTAAAGGGAAAGACAAAGTGGGTAAACGAAGATACCGGCCACAAGGAAGACCTATACATACAGTCATTCCGCATTGACCAGGTGCCAGGTACGCATGTGGTAAAGTACGCTTCCATGATTGACGATATTGAGATCAGGCACATCGCCCACTCCCGCGAAGGCTTTGCCAAAGGCGCTGTTATGGTGGCGGAGTGGCTGAAAGACAAGAAAGGTGTACTTGGTATGGATGACTATCTGAAATTCTAAGCGGTTTCCAGCGACTAATTCTGAATCAATTATTTTCCCTTTATTTGCAGGCTTTAAAATCCAGTTATACAACTATGAATTGGCAGTTTTGGAAAAAATCGCATAAACAGGAAGAAAAACCAAAATCAAAGACGCGCGAATGGTGGGATGCCATTCTGTTTGCCGTTGTGGCTGCCACGCTAATCCGCTGGCTTATCATGGAAGCCTATACCATTCCTACGCCTTCCATGGAGAATTCTTTGCTGGTTGGTGACTTCCTTTTTGTTAGCAAATTCCATTACGGTACCCGTACAACAACAACTCCGCTACAAATTCCGCTAACACACCAGAAGATATGGTTTACCAACATTCCTTCTTACCTGGAGTGGATCAAATTGCCACAATACAGATTGCCTGGCATCAGCAAGATTAAGCGTGAAGATGTAGTGGTGTTCAACGTTCCACCCAAAGAGCTGAATGAAGGCATTGATTACCCAGTGGATTTAAAGACAAACTATATCAAGCGATGTGTAGCTGTGCCGGGAGACACCCTGCAGATAATCGATAAGCAAGTATACATAAACAGAAAGGAGTTGACGAATCCTCCTCAAATGCAGTATAGCTATGTAATCCGCTCAACACAACCTATCAATGATCGCTTCATTGAGAAGTATAAGATCAGCGATTACAAGGTGATAAGCCGTGATAACAACAGCGTAGAATACCAGATGTTTATTACGCCTGCCATCGCTGATGAGTTCCGCAAGCTGCCGTTCATTAAAGATGTAGCCATCAAAGTGCAGGAAGACATGGGCACATACGCTGCACGAACCAAAGATGTGGTAGAATCGAACATCTTTCCGAACTATAAAATGTTCCCTTGGAATGGAGACTTCTACGGTCCGCTGGTGATTCCAAAAGAGGGCATGACTATTAAGATCGATACCGTTACATTGGCTACCTACGGAAAAACAATTCAGCTTTACGATCATAACAAAGACGTAAAGATCGAGAACGGCAAATTATTCATCGATGGCGCTGAAGTGAAGGAGTATACTTTCAAACAAAACTACTATTTCATGATGGGCGATAACCGCCACAACTCACTTGACTCCCGATACTGGGGATTCGTTCCTGAGGATCACATCGTAGGAAAAGCATTCTTCATCTGGTTATCAATCGATAAGAACGCCAGCTTCGTTCACAAAATCCGCTGGAACAGGTTCTTCAAGTTGATCAAGTAGAGTTAGAAGATATTAGAAAATGGGATAAAATGAAGAAGATTGGAAATTTGAGGATACTGCCTCGATCTCCAATCTTCTTCATTTTATCCCATTCGTAATTTTTCAATTTTCAAATCTTACAATCTTCCAATCAAACTTTTCTCTCACCAGTCGATCTCTTTCAATCCTTTGCTTCTCAGGTAATCGTTGGTTTTGCTGAAATGTTTGTTGCCAAAAAATCCGCGATCGGCAGAGAACGGTGAAGGATGCGCAGACATCAACACATAGTGCTTGCTTCGGTCTATCACCTCTCCTTTCTTCTGCGCATACGATCCCCACAACAGGAACACCACATTCTCTTTTTCGTCCGATATAGTTTTGATAACAGCATCGGTAAAGGGTTCCCAGCCTTTGTTTTGATGAGAGCCTGGAGTAGCACTGCGCACAGTTAACGTTGCATTCAACAGCAACACTCCTTGCTCCGCCCAACGCGTAAGGTCTCCTGATTTGGGTATCGGCTTACCGAGATCATCCTGAATTTCTTTAAAAATATTTACCAGTGAAGGAGGCATTCTTATGCCATCGTGCACCGAGAAGCACAATCCGTTTGCCTGACCAACACCATGGTAAGGGTCCTGGCCGATAATTACTACTTTAACATCGTTGAAATCGCAGGCATCAAATGCTTTAAAAATCTCCTTCCCAGGGGGATAAACAGTCTGCGTTTTGTACTCATTTTTAACAAATTCAATCAACTGGGTGAAATAAGGCTTATTGAATTCATTTTCCAGCCTCTTTTTCCAAGAGGGAGCTATTTTTACATCCATGCCTAAAACTAAAAGCCAGCGGCGAATCCTCCAATTCCCTGCAAAAACCAGCTTTAAATTCAATGATTTTCAGTATTTTCAATCACTGTTTACAGGAACCACTTGGTAATTCCAAAAAATTGATATTTTTGAAGCGCATGGTAACGGAGATCACCAAAGGAATCAAGGTAAGCGTTGAGACGGAATATCAGCCCGCATATTCCAGTCCCAGCCAATACCATTACGTTTTCACGTATCGCATCACCATCGAGAATCAAAGTGAGTACACCATCCAGCTGCTTCGCAGACATTGGTATATTCATGATGCCGGTTTTAGTCCGCGCGAAGTAGAAGGTGAAGGTGTTGTTGGTCAGCAGCCCGTTTTAGAACCGGGCCAGGCACATCAGTATGTGTCCGGATGTAATTTAAAATCAGGCATCGGCAAAATGGTGGGTACTTACCTCATGGAGCGTATTGTTGACGGCCTCAAGGTAGAAGTAAATATTCCGGAATTTACCATGATCGCTCCACTACGCCTCAACTAATCTATACTATATCTATACTTTACGTTCTGCAACATTCCGATTTACTTTATTGGATACAGGGATAACGAATGTTGATCACCGTCTGAGTTTACTCCACCATTCGTTATATCGATAATACATGCCTACGCTGTTCCAATGCAAAACCTACCTGTCGTACTGGCTCGACCAGGTAACAGAACACTCGCTGCACTCTCCTTTCCTGTTCGATTTCTATAAAAATGTTCTTCACACAGAAGATAATAATTCATACTATCATCCGATTGAAGAAAGACGAAAGGCCTATCTTCTCAATGAGACAACGTTAACCATTCAAGATTTAGGTGCCGGCTCCGCGGTGTTGAAGACCTCACAGCGTAAAATCAATGCTATAGCACGAACAAGCCTGAGCCCGGAAAAATATTCAAAATTATACGCACGCATCATTGCATATTTTAAGTGCCGTACAATTCTTGAGCTTGGTACTTCGCTGGGTATTAATACACTATACCTGGCCGCTAAAAAAGACACAACGGTTACTACTTTTGAAGGTGCTGCCTCGATAGTGAAAACAGCGCGTGATACATTTCAGTTGCTACAAGCCACCAACATTCGCGTGATAGAGGGCGACATCAATTATACACTTCATTCATATTTAGGCAACTGTACCGGGATTGACTTTGCCTTTCTGGATGCCAATCACCGGTATGAGCCCACGGTTAAGTACTTTGGTATGCTCTTACAAAAACTGCATGCCAACAGCATTGTAGTATTGGATGATATACATTACTCGCCCGACATGGAGAAGGCATGGAGGCAATTACAGCAACATCCCCTGGTATATGCCAGTGTTGATTTATACCGCTGCGGATTGTTGTTCTTCGATCCTTCATTGAACAAACAACACGTTGTATTACAGTTCTGATCGTTGAATTACCCGATTGGATAACTTATTTTTGCCATACCCATTTTATCACTATGAGCGAAACGACAAGCACTCAACCGGTTCAGCCGGCTCCCAAGAAATCACACAAGAGCACAATTATTATCGCACTGATGGCCGTGATTATCATTGTCCAGGGCATCAAAATCTTTGTGCTCGATCCACGCGAAGAGCAGCGTTTGATCGATGAGAAGACTTCTACTCAGCAAGAACTTGATGCAACGGTGCAGCGGATGATGGAGATCAAGTCGGAGCTCGATGCCAAGATTGCTGAAGTACAAAAGCTGGGAGGTGATGTGTCGGATCTTCAAAAGGCCAAGACTGAACTAGAGACAGAACTCAAACGCCAGAAGCGCGCTACGGGTAAAGAAATCAAAGCATTAAAAGATCGCGTGGAAGGTTATGAACTTCTGCTGAAGACCAAAGACGAGGAGATCGAAAAGCTCAAGAGCGTGAATAAAGAATTGCTAAGCGAAAACCGTAATCTGAAGTCTGAGAAAAACCAGTTGGGAGATTCCATCAGTCAGTTAAGCCAGTCGAAGGAAGAGTTGGCCACCAAGGTAGCCATTGCGTCTGAATTGAAGGCTGAAAATGTACGCATCCTCGCTGTGAATGATCGTGGCAAAGAGCGTGAATCGCCGTTTAAGAATCGCCAGCTTGGCAAACTGAAAGTTGAGTTTAATATAGCCGAAAATAATGTAGCTCCGATCGAAGGCAAAAAGATCATGATCCGGATTATTGATGAAAACGGCCAGGTGATCTTTGATGTAGCCCGTGGTTCCGGCACATTCATCTATAATGGCAAGGAAGAGTTCTACACGGCTTCACAGGAAATCCTGTTCGACAACACCAAACAGAAACTGACATACCTTTATGAAAAGGGCTCAGATTACGCTTCCGGCAGTTATACACTTGAAATCTACTGCGACACCTACAAGATGGGAAGCGGTCAATTTGTGGTGAAATAGCAGAAAAGCTTTGGGCAGAAAGCTCAAAGTTTAACTGAAAAGGCAGGTCTTTTTACGTTAAACTTTGAGCTTTCTGCGTTTTTACCTACTTTTGCAGGCTCAAAATAAAACATCATGAAAAATTACGAGACGGTATTCATTTTAAATCCCGTTTTGTCTGAAGATCAGGCAAAGGATGCTGTCGATAAGTTCGTGAAGGTTTTGAAAAAAGCGAATGCAGATGTTATCAACATCGAGCAGTGGGGCTTAAAGAAGATGGCTTATCCCATCAACAAGAAGTCTACAGGCTTTTACAACCTCATCGAATTCAAGGCTGAAGGGCCTGCTGTCGACACACTCGAAACCGAGTACAGACGAGACGAATCTATTATGCGCTTTTTAACAACTGCCCTTGACAAGCATGCGGTTGTTTACAACGAACGCAGACGCAAAGGCGAATTCAAAAACAAAGAGAACAGAAAACCTGTTGCCAAGGAGGAGCGCGAAAAATGACATTAATGAACGAACCCATCAAGCGTGCAGAGGTTAAACCTAAGTACTGCCGCTTCAAGAAGAACGGTATCAAGTATATCGATTACAAGGATCCTGACTTCCTCCTGAAGTTTATCAACGAGCAAGGCAAAATTCTTCCTCGCCGTTTAACAGGAACAAGCCTGAAATTTCAGAAGAAAGTAGCACAAGCTGTGAAGCGTGCCCGCCACCTGGCGATCCTTCCGTATGCAGGTGATTCATTGAAGTAATCGTTGAACCTTTAAAGAACACGAACATGGAAGTGATTTTGAAACAGGACGTACAGGGCCTTGGCTATAAAAACGATGTAGTGAAAGTAAAGTCAGGATATGGTAACAACTACCTGATTCCGAATGGCCTTGCACTTATCGCCAACGACTCTAACAAAAGACTTGTAAACGAGAATATTCGCCAGGCTGCTCACAAAGCGGCAAAGATCAAGCAGGATGCTGAAGCGCTTGCTGCTAAGATCGGCGATGCTACAATTGAAATTAAAACCAAAGCCGGTGAATCTGGCAAAATCTTCGGTGCTGTTACAGCGCTGCAGATTGCAGATGTACTGAAATCAAAAGGTTTTGATGTAGATCGCAAGAAAGTAATTCTGAAAGAAGCTCCCAAGCAATTGGGTACTTACACAGTAACACTTGACCTCCACAAAGAAGTGAAGCACGAAGTGAAAGTAACAGTTGTTGCTGAGTAATTCGGAAGAAACAATATCAAAAGGCTGTCTCAGAAAGGCAGCCTTTTTTCGTTTTATACTCTCCTTCCCATCTGTAGCGAATATACTCTTTCTGTGACCGATGGAATTTCGATTGTTGGAGACTCCTACTTCTTAGGGTAAATTCCATACAGATTTGCTAACCTTCTTTTACCAGCACACTCGTTTGCATAAATATTTCCATTACAAGCCGTTAATAAATCCTTCATGCCTTGGTATTTTAGGTACGTTTGAACTTGAAAACCTATGGCTGATGCATCCCTTTTTCAACACTACAATGGTCATTCTTCTGTTTGGGATGAAATGTTTACCAACGCTATAGACGTTCGGCGGCATTATCAAAATGTAGCGAACTTTCTCTTAACGATACCCGGCGATGAACTGAACAAAAAGGAAGAGCTTGCCAAGCGCTTGTTCATGAGCCAGGGAATAACCTTTACAGTATACTCCAGCGGTGAAGGCATTGAAAAGATATTTCCGTTTGATATTATCCCCAGAATTATCACTGCATCGGAATGGGATTTTATTGAACGTGGCATCAAACAGCGGCTGCGTGCATTAAACCTGTTTCTGCGCGATGTATACCACGAGCAGTTTATCCTGAAAGATGGCGTTGTTCCCTTCAACCTTGTTTACTCCTGCCCGCATTACCTGCGCGAAATGCAGGGTTTAAATGTGCCGTATGATATTTATGTACACATCGCGGGCATTGATCTCATCCGCGATCATGACGGCACTTTCTATGTACTGGAAGATAATCTGCGCACACCTTCAGGAGTATCGTATATGATTGAAAACCGTGAGATCACCAAACGCATTTTTCCTGATCTTATACCACAGAACCATGTTCGGCCGGTAACGCATTATCCGAATATACTCTATAAAAACCTGATGGCCCTCTCTCCCCGGAAGATTGCGTCACCCAATATAGTTTTACTCACCCCCGGTATTTATAATTCTGCCTACTTTGAACACACTACACTGGCCCGACTCATGGGTGTTGAATTAGTGGAAGGCCGCGACCTTGTAGTTGAAAATCACCATGTATACATGAAGACAACGGCCGGCCTGCAGCAGGTAGATGTTATATACCGGAGAGTTGATGATGCATTTCTGGATCCGCTGGTGTTTGATCCGAACAGCGTACTGGGCGTATCGGGCATTCTTTCGGCTTACCGTAAAGGCAACGTTGCTATTGTAAACTCGATTGGCAATGGCGTAGCCGATGATAAGGCTGTGTATGTGTATGTACCGGATATGATACGTTACTACCTGAACGAAGAACCTCTTTTGAAAAATGTGCCCACTTACCAGCTTGGAAAGCCTGATGAGCAGGACTATGTATTAAAGAATATAGACAAGATGGTAGTGAAGAAAACAAACGAGTCCGGAGGGTATGGTATGCTGATGGGGCATGCTGCTTCTGATGCCGAGATAGAGGCTTATAAAAAAGAAATCATGAAAGAGCCGCGACACTTTATTGCCCAGCCAACGATAAGCCTGTCGTCTGCGCCCTGCTATATCGATGGCAAGGTGCAACCGCGCAGAGTAGATCTTCGCCCGTTTGCTTTGTGCGGTCCCAATGGTATCGAAATCGTACCTGGAGGCCTCACGCGCGTAGCCCTCCGCGAAGGCTCTCTCGTAGTAAACTCCTCCCAGGGCGGAGGCAGTAAGGATACATGGGTTCTTTCACTTTAAAAGTGTTGATGTGTTTACGTGTTGAAGTGTTGATGTTAAACACTCCGTAAGCTATAAGCACTTTTAAGATATACTTCACACCACTACTTTAACACACCAACACTTTAACACCTCAATACAACCAAAAATGCTTAGCCGCGTTGCCGATTCACTTTACTGGATGTCGCGATATATCGAACGAACCGATAGTACATTGCGTACGCTCATGATCAATCACCTTTCTGCACAGGACAATCCGGAAGAATTTACCTGGCGCCCGCTGCTGCGAATCTTCAGCAACATGGACGATCATGCTATAACAGGTATTGAACACAACGGCAGAGAAGTGCTTCAATATATGGTGCTGAGTCGTGATAATCCCAACTCGGTTTCGAATATGGTTACACAGGCGCGAGAGAATGCCCGTGCCGTGCAAGACAATATCACGAAAGAACTCTGGCAATGTCTCAATGAATTTTATCATGTAGTACGCGATCCGCGCCTGAAGCAGGCTCTGCAATATGACGATCCGGCTACGGTGCTCGATACATTGATACGTCAATGTATGCTTTATTATGGCACTACCGACATCACCATGTTCAGAGGCGAAGGTTTATGCTTTATGAATCTTGGCAAATACCTGGAACGTGCCATACAATCGGCCGATATACTCGATATAAAATTCAGCGATCTGTCGTATGACCTTGATAAGACTACGGATACTACTTATTGGAAGCACTTACTGAAATCAGTATCGGGTTATGCGCTTTATCTGAAGCGGTATCGTTCCGGGTTTGAAGCACGCAATGTTGTTGACCAGGTGTTGTTCAACAACGATTTTCCCCGATCCATTTTATACTCCATTAATCAGCTACACCGCTACTCGAGTCGTTTAAAGAATGATCAGAACACGGAAGGCTACAGCAAAATAGACTTTCTCATTGGAAAACTCCGAAGCAAACTTCAATATTCCAATGTAGACAGTGTTTCCAGGATTGGACTTCATCACTACTTAAATGAAATTACAACCGATATTTACGCGATCGGAAATACACTGAATCAACATTATTTCGCCTATAGTTAATCAGTACGCCCAGCATGTCAAAATTCAAGATCAGACACATCACCCGATACAGATATGAAGATCCCGTGCGCGACAGCGCCAATCAGTTAATGTTATACCCGATTCGCGATTCATGGCAAGATATACTCGAGCACATGATCGTAATTACGGATAACCCGATGGTACATATCCATACTGATTACTTCGGCAACCTCGTGGGTACATTTACCCATGCTCGTCCGCACCGCGAACTGGTTATCGATTCGCAGTTAACGGTAGTTACCAAACTTCGCCAGATGCCTGCCGACAATTTACCCTCTGATAAACAATGGGAAGCTCTGCAGCCACTGCAACAACAGATGGAGTTTGTTGATTTTTTACGGCAGGAAAATTTCAAAGCGCTGCCTGAGATACAATCCATTGCTGAAGCTGAATTGGCAAAAAAGCAATCGCCCTTTAAATCGGCACAAAACGTAAGCGAGTATATCTATAAAACTTTCGAATATCAAACCGGCATTACCACTGTTGAAACAACGCTGGATGAGATATGGAAATTAAAGTCCGGTGTATGTCAGGACTTTGCGCATATGTTACTGGCCATTCTCAGGCTTATGAATATACCGGCACGTTATGTAAGCGGCTACATCGGCCCTAATAAAGGTGGCATGCGCGGAGAGGGTGCTACACACGCCTGGGTAGAAGCCTACATTCCTTTTTACGGATGGCTGGGCCTTGATCCTACCAATAACTGCCTGGTGAATGATACACACGTGCGCCTTGCGATTGGAAAAAATTTCTCTGACGTCTCTCCTGTCAAAGGAACCTACCGGGGCACTTCCACCCACACGCTGGATGTTACGGTTACCGTAGTGACAGAAGACGGCAACACGATAACAGCCGAAAACAATATTGTAACACCCGGAGTCGTAACCAGCACACCCCATACACAACAAAACTCCTTCAGAAGATACCAGGAAATGCAGATGCAGCAGTAGAATTAGCTGCGAGTTTTGAGCTGCGAAGCTGTGAGAAGAAAAAGGCTACTGGCTTCTGGCCGCTAGCTGCAGGCCTCAAGTTACTGGAAAAATAAAGTGGTGTGTATGCT
>NZ_DAIQRQ010000016.1:52452-84306 GCF_036786105.1 Ohtaekwangia sp. | reverse complement strand
TTAGCAGTTACACGTTATTCGTTATCCGAAAAATCCTGCAGGAGCCTTTACATCTATCTGCGTATTCTGTCCCAATAGCTTCAGAATGGGGAAATTTAATCAATATCAGTCTATGAACGGTTAACGATTAACGTATAGCGATTAACGTGTAACAATTAACCTGTAACAGCTCCTAGTTCGTTGGCTCTTCCTTTACCTCGGGGCATTCTATCTTCCAATCTTTTGAAAGAGCAATGGTTCCTTCTTTAGCTTTCTTGATTACCTCATCGCGCTTCTTGCTGAACTTGCAGCCTATATCTACATAGCGGTACTTGGCTCCGTCTACCTTGAAGTTGAAATGACAGGTGTTGGATGCCTTGTGTGTTTTCATGCACGCAAACTCAATGTTCTCACCCTGTTCATCGCTTTTAAAGCCTGTAATAACAATGAATGATGCCAGGATGCCATATATAATTACTTTCATATTGTACAGTTTAAGTAAGCGTTCAAAGATAGCAAAGCAAACCGGAAGTCAATGCGCGGGAAGCCGCGCGTATAGGCGACTTATCGATGTCTTTTATAGGTTTGCATCTCCTCAGGTTGAATGTAATGCAACAAAAAAGCCCGCAGCGGAAACTGCAGGCCTTCTATATATACTTCTTCAATTCTTAGTACCTGTAATAATCCGGTTTGAACGGACCTTTTACTTCTACACCTATATATTTCGCCTGAGCATCGGAAAGAACATCGAGTTCCACACCAATTTTCTTCAGGTGAAGGTTAGCAACTTTTTCATCCAGGTGCTTGGGCAGCATATATACTTTGTTCTCATACTTATCGGCATGGTTCCAAAGTTCTATTTGCGCCAACGTCTGGTTCGTAAATGAATTAGACATTACGAAGGAAGGGTGGCCCATAGCGCAACCGAGGTTCACCAGGCGACCTTCTGCCAACAGAATTACCTGACGACCATTTTTCAAGGTATACAGATCAACTTGTGGTTTGATCTCGTCTTTCGTAGCGTTCTTATTCAACCATGCTACATCGATCTCATTATCGAAGTGACCAATGTTACATACAATGGTTTTATCTTTCATGCTTTCGAAATGACGATCTACCACGATGTTGAAGTTACCCGTAGCGGTAACTACGATGTCAGCTTCTTTTACAGCGTCATCCATCTTCTTCACAGCATAGCCGTCCATAGCAGCTTGCAGTGCGCAGATAGGATCGATCTCTGTTACGATTACACGGGCACCGGCACCACGCAGCGATGCTGCAGAACCTTTACCTACATCACCGTAGCCAGCTACTACCGCTACTTTACCAGCGATCATCACATCGGTTGCTCTGCGAATAGCATCCACGCAAGATTCTTTACAACCGTATTTGTTATCGAACTTTGATTTTGTTACCGAGTCGTTGATGTTAATAGCAGGCAACGGAAGTTTGCCGTTATTCATGCGCTCCACCAGGCGGTGTACGCCTGTAGTAGTTTCTTCGGATATACCACGTATACCAGCCACCAGTTCAGGATAACGATCCAATACCATATTGGTAAGATCGCCACCATCATCGAGGATCATATTCAAAGGCTTGCCATCCTGAAAGGCATACAGCGTCTGTTCAATACACCAGTCAAATTCCTTCTCGTTCATACCCTTCCAGGCATATACCGGAATACCGGCAGCAGCGATAGCAGCAGCAGCGTGATCCTGTGTAGAGAAGATATTACAGGAAGACCATGATACCTGAGCACCCAGCTCAACCAGTGTTTCAATCAACACGGCAGTCTGGATAGTCATGTGCAAACAGCCGGCGATGCGAGCATCCTTCAAAGGCTTCTGCTTTCCGAACTCCTCGCGGAGGGCCATCAGGCCGGGCATTTCAGCTTCTGCTAACTTGATTTCTTTACGTCCCCAGGCAGCCAGGGAAAGGTCTTTAACCTTGAATTTGAGTTTTTCGTCTACGGTCATTTTTGTATGATTTTCTTAACTGGAACCCAAAAGTACAATAAAGGTTTGACATTCACAGGCCTTAAGAAACAGAGATTAGCATGGGTGGCTTGCCCTTAAAACAACCTCCGAACTAATGATGCTATATTCCTGTTAGGCATTGAAACCTTAATAACGCAATGAACAAGCCATTAACAATACTGAACAAGCCTACGGTAAAAATCGATGTAGTATCAGATGTAGTCTGCCCGTGGTGCTATATTGGCAAACGCAGATTAGAAAAAGCTTTGAATGAACTGTCGTCCGAATACGATTTCGAAATAGAGTATCATCCATTTGAACTTAACCCGAACATGCCCGTCTCCGGCACTGACCAGCGGGCTTACCTCAGTGAAAAATTCGGGAGCGAAGATCGCTACGAGCAGATTACCGGCCACACAACACAGGTTGCCTCTGCAGAAGGTCTTGCCTTCAACTTCGATAAGCAAAAAGTATCTCCCAACACGCGCAAGGCTCACGCGATTGCACAGCTTGCTAAATTAAGAGGCTTGCAGTTGAATGTAATTGAGTCTTTGTTCAAAGCTTACTTTACAGACGGTGTTGATCTCTCCAGCGATGCAAATCTTATAGCACTGGCCGTACAAGCCGGAATCGACAAAGCTGAAGTAGAGAAAGTTTTATCCGATGAAGCAGCCCAGGTTCAGATAGCCTTGCATGAGCAGGAAATGTATAAACTAGGCATTAGCGGCGTGCCTTTCTATATCATCAATAACAAGTATGGTGTATCCGGAGCACAAGCCTCTGAAACATTTGTACAGGTATTAAAAGATGCAGGAAAAGAAATTGCAGCCGGCCAGGCTTGCGATGTTGACGGGAAAAATTGTTAACCGTTATCAGTTATCCGTTAATTGTTATACGTTATCAGTAATGTAAGGTGTTTCCACTTGATTACTATACCAAACCGGGCAGACTATCCGACTGTACATAAAATCGCTGGCAACCTGTAACGGATAACAATTAACAGGCAACGGCTATCGCTTACTCACTGGCTTCGCGCTGCCAGCAGGTATAAGCTCTTCCTGCTTGAGGGTTGCTGTGAGCAAAGTACCTTTGTCGCTATCATAGCGTGTCCAGGCTGCCGTGATCAGGCCTTTGTGAGCCGATATATAGCAGCTTGCAGCGGTAGGGTTGTTTGTTTTGAAAGATGACTCACTGATTTTAGTATTCTTGAATGTATTACCTCCATCAATCGAGTGTGCCAGGTATACATCTATACCATCTTCTTTATTCTGTGCAAAATATAAAATATAGATATAGCCTGTGGTATGGTCCACTGCCATCCAGGGATTATACTGATGTATACCCTGTACATCTTCGTTTACTTTTTGCAAGGTAGACCAGTTATCACCAAAGTTATGCGAGCGCAGAAACCACACATCACGATCATCTTGCAACCAGTCGCTCCACGTCATGTAGAGAGAACCATGACTCCCTTTTTTATTTTTGTCGATTAAAAACACCGGTGCTGTGAAGCAGCGGTTCGCTCCTTGTTCACCCTTGCATCTTTCCGATAGCCGTGCAATGGCTATATCATTCGTAAGCCATTGTTTTCCATTAAAAGAACGGTCGAGAAATATCTTGCTTTGATTAGCCCAGATGCAATACTCTTTTCCATCCGGGCTAATGGCTGCCATCGGCCCGAGGGCTGTGTTCTGATCATCATTACAATTTCCGGGCGTTTGCGATAGTTCACGCGGCTCCCCCCACTTCCGTCCGTTGGATGATTGCACGAGTTGTATGGTAGAAAGACAATTGGGATCTGCACTGGTATATTTATCGAATTGCGTATAGGTAACGTAGAGATTATTCTTGTCGTCAAACGTTACATTGGGGTTGATCTGATCTTTGGCAGATGCAGCATTGATAGCATTTCCTTCATCCCAATGCTGGCCGCCATCGTCTGAGGTATAGCACCAGATGCGGTTTACGCCCCCTTCGGTTGCCTGCAACAGGTAATAAACACCTCCTTTGCTATCGGATGCAAGAATAGCATTGCTACCTTCCTTAAACGTTATCGATGATTTCTGCCACGTGTTCCCGCCATCGGCAGAGAAGTATACTATATTTCCAATAGCGGCCGCTTGTATCTTGTTATCTCTCTGGCTAGCGGCAATGCTGGCGCGGGCATTCAAACCTTCAATTACACCAATGGTTATATTTTTAACCTGGGCAGCAGCCTGTGTATACAGCAGGCAAAAAATAAAAGCAGCAGTAGGCTTATTCATGGTAGAGCAAGTAGATCATAAAAGTAACGAAGCCCGATTAACTATAACAGCTTTCATGTATAAGATATTCGGGATTTCATCTACATCCGGCTGTGGTGGTTGTATAGGGCGTCTTCAATATCGTTATGAGGCATTGTTATAGGATGGTGTTTTGCATTCCACCCGAAGACTATCCGACTGGTTGGCTCTTCCGGATATTTAGCCGCCTGCCCTGTACGTTGCGAAGAAAATAACAATTATTTGACAGAAGATTTATTGTGATAAGCACAGAAGTTTTGCTTTCTTCATGGATTCAAAAAAATCTAACTGTTATGATGAAGAAAATTTTTACGATTTCTTTACTGGCCCTGTCACTAGCCGGGTACGCCCAGAAAATTAAAATCGTTGAAGGAAGCCTCGCCCCCTTAAAAGGCCAAAAGTCGGTGAACACGCAGTTTACTTATGACGACATGTTGATCGGCGGAAAAGGTATCCCTGAAAAGGAATACATCGAGAAGAGAAAAAAAGAACTTGATGAAAAAGAAGCTGGTCGTGGCAGTAAGTTCGAACAAGCCTGGTATGCAGATCGCAAAGAGCGCTTTGAGCCACAATTCCGCGAGTTGTTTGCCAAATACTCTGAGATGTCTTCTGTGGATGAGAAAGCTCAGTACACGATCATCTTCCACACTACCCGTACTGAGGTTGGGTTCAACGTAGGTGTTGCCAGCAAGCCTGCTTATATCGATGCAGAAGCAACAATAGTAGAAACTGCCAACCCTTCTAAAGTAATAGCGAAAATCACCATCATCAAAGCACTGGGCTATCAGGCTATGGGTATGGACTTCGAAACGGGTGTGCGCCTGCAGGAAGCTTATGCCAAGTCTGGCAAAGAGCTCGGCAAGCTTATCGCAAAAGAAACGAAATAAGATATATACTTATAATCCGGCCGTTTTAAGGGCAGCACCGTGGGGTGTTGCCCTTCTTTTTTCTGATGATTTTCCTCAATGTGGGTAATGTTTACACAGAAAAGCTGAATTGGCCTTTTCTTGCATTTAGCTGATTAAAGCCCGTACACGTATCGTCATCGCTATTAGATGCAGTTTATCCCTGATTCCGGAATCTTCGAAAAAGATTGTCCAAAAGTTTGAAAGGGGGATGAGCAGAAACTAAACAAATATGGCTATGATCAAAAGAATAGTATTTGCGCTACCCGTTATAGGTATGCTTTGGAGTTGTGGTACCAAAGAAAAGGAACAACTCCGGGCCCAGGTTGACTCTCTGCGTACTGAATTGCAAATGAGTCAGCAAACTGCAGCAACACTTGACGAAGTTGGTGCTCTGATCGATTCTATCGATGCAAGTCGTCAATTGCTCCGTACAGATGTGGTAGAAGGTACATCTTACAAAGACTATAAGAGCCGTTTGCAAGGCATTAACCGTCACATCAAGGAAACAGAAGCCAAGATTGCAGAACTTGAAAAAACTGTTAAAACTTCCAAGAATGCTTCTGCAGGTTACAATGCCACGATCAAGCGTTTGAAAAACGACCTCGAAGTAAGCACACAGCAAATTGCTTCCTTACAACAGGAAGTTGAAAAAATGCGTGGTGAAAACCAGCAACTGGCCAGCACTGTTTCACAACGCGATTCAACCATCGCACAACATGAAGGTGTGATCAAAATGCGCGAACAGGATGTTGCCAACCTCGAAAACAAAGTAATCGAGATCAACGCTCAGGCTAACAAAACCCAGGCAGATATGTACTATGCGCAGGCAGCCGCTCTGGAAACTGCAGCAGCACGTACCAAGTTTGCTCCCAAGAAAAAGAAAGAAACACAGCGTGAAGCTCTCGAGTTGTATAAGCTCTCCTTATCACTCGGAAAAACTGAAGCTCAGGCTAAAATTGATGAGTTAGAAAAAGTAGTAGGTTAGGTTAAATTTAATTGCTCAGACAGGTAGGTTAGAGTAGAGTTAAGGTGGCACCCAGGTGGGGTGGCACCTTTTCTTTTTTCCGTTATCCGTTATCAGTTACCGGTTAACCGTTAATGGGCTTTTCACCTGATAACGTGTAACAATTAACGGTTATCAATAAACTTCCTGATCTTGCGATCGATCTTTCCGAACTGAAGCTTCTCTAACTCCTGTGGTGTAGCAAAGTATATTTCCGGAACTACTCTGAGCCGGGACTGAAACACGGTTGACAATCGCTGGCGAATTTCATCCTTCATATCTTCACTCACTACTATATGTAATTTGAGTTCATCCGTTCCCAGTTCGCCGGTGGATGCTTCCACTACATAATCGCGAATGGACGACATATCGTTCAGCAACTCAAATACACCAGGCGGGTATATCGTTGTTCCTTTTAGTTTAATCAGTTGCTGCTTGCGCCCCAGCACAGGGCCAAGACGTTGCGTTGTTCTTCCACACGCACAAGGCCCGGTGTAAGCAACTGCTATATCTCCTGTTTTATAACGCAGTAAAGGCATGGCTTCTACACCCAGGGTTGTTATGGTAACTTCTCCGGCTTCACCCGGTTTTACAGGCATACCCTGTTCATCCAATACTTCGAGTATTAATAATTCCGGATGATGGTGACCACCTATACCCTGCGAGCATTCCGTGAAAGCTGTTTGCATTTCAGTGGAAGCATAGGTGCTATAAAGTTTAATATCCCACGCATCGGTTATTCGCTTACCGATTACATTCAGGTTGAATGCTTCGTTGCGCAGCCCCTCTCCTATACAGATCGCTTTCTTTACGGAGCTCATGTTAGGATCTATACCATTCTGACGCGCATATTCAATCAGCTTTACAATGAATGATGGCACGGCCACAAGTGTAGTAGGCTGCAGGCGTTGTATCGTTTCCCATTGCATGGCCGGCAACCCGGGACCAACCCGAACCAAGCCGGCACCCAGCTTCCGTATACCTTCATAGTAGGCTATACCCGCCATAAACTGACGATCGAGTGTCAACATAAGCTGGTATAGATCATCAGATGTACCATCGGCGCAGGCAAAAGATATACATTCATTGTAGGCAAGACGGTGAAGATCGTTATCGGTAAGTGGTATAGTTACCGGTTTACCCAGCGTGCCTGATGTACTGGCAAACTCTACAATCTTGCTCTTCGGCACACATAAAAAGTTCCAGTTAAATTGCTGCAGATCATCTTTTGTAGTGACAGGTATCTGCGTCAGGTCTTCCAGTTTCTTTACAGATGCTATTGCTATACCATGCTTTGCAAAATGCTGCTGGTAAAATGGCGAATGCTGCTGCAGGTACTGCAGTAATTCCTGCAGCTTCGTCTCCTGAAAGCTCTTTATCTCTTCTTTCGACTTTAATTCAATTTCCGGGATGTGTTTCATTGCTCAATAATAACTACTGCACACGCCATTTCCTTGACGTGCGAGAGTGATACATGTATTTTATTCCAATTGTTTAGTACTGCCTGCTCGCGAAAGTTACCGTGAAGTATAATTCCGGGCTTTCCCAGATCATCGGCCACCACTTCTATTTCATTCAGATCATGTCCGGCCAGCAATCCTTTACCGGTTGCTTTCAGAAAAGCTTCTTTCGCTGCAAAGCGTACCGCGTAGTGTTCTGCTTTATTCTTTTTTCCCTCGCAAAATGCGATCTCTGCCGCAGCAAATACTTTTTCCGTAAAACCATTGTTCCGGCTTACGCGCTCCTCTACACGCTCCACTTCTATAATATCGATGCCGGTGCCTACAATCATTTCAGGTTCTCCTCTGCGGTTTTCAGATTGCGCTCCATGTGCTCTTTCTCCTGCAGCGTTGCCACTTCTTTGGTAAGTCCTTGCCGATACGCTGCAACTGCTTCTTTGTATTGTTCGTGTTTCAGGTAATAATCTCCAGCCAGCATATAGGCGTGATACGATTCCGGATTCCACTTTACTATACTATCGGGCTGCAGATCAGCTCTCGGGTTGAACGGGAAACGATAGGAATGAAACTTACTATAGCTTTTATAGTCTGGTGTATTCAGGAAGGAATCGGCAGGTATGGCCAGCGATGCTTCGTATACCTCTTCGTTCTTCGTCATCTTCTTTGCAAACACTTTATTCAAATCATAACACACAAATTTACCCAGTTGCCAGGGGGCAGTTGATATCCATACAAGCTGTTTCTCCGGCTGAAAAATTATACCATGATGCGCCACCAACTGATTCACCAGTTTTTCATTCCCCATGCCTATATTCGCATTCCCTAATCCTTTTTGATTTCGCAGAATTGCAGCTGTTTTCAGTACGGAATTTTTGCCATTCTCTTTCAGCAATTCCTCTACACGTTTATACCGGTAAGGAGAAGCGCTGGTGCGCATGTGCTCTTTATTAAGTTCTGTTTGCCCTAATACCTTTCCCTGAAAGTGATTGGTGCTTATAATTTGGTCACCGCCGGACTCATAGAAATCAATACCATCCGGAGTTTTTTCAATGAGGGCTGCCCTCCCATCTTTGGCAGAGCCGATCAGGAAAGACTCTGCTACAAACATTTTATGCTTTTCTGCAATAGCATACGCTTCTTTGATCGTTGATGCATACTGTAATATCTCACGCGCTACCAATGAAACCGGCGTTGCAGAAGCCGAAGGTATATCTGATTTGGCAGCGTTGAGCGTTACGGTCAGGCCTGCCATATTCATTCCCGACAGCACACCGGTCATTCCGCCAAAAGTTACCATCATGAATTTATACCCTTTGTCAGGATTATAGAATGCAATGATCTTGTCGCGGGCGAAATCATCGCCTACGTAAAAATCAAAATTACGTCCGATGATCAGCGTACTGTCTTCCGATTGAGAATCCCAGGAAGCAAAAGATGTACACCCTACAAGCGACATATTCTGTAAAGCATGCCCTATATCATGTGCTGCATGATAATTGAGTATGCGCTGATACGGTGGGGCTATATCGTCAAACTCGTGCGATGCTGCTTGCGATATACCATATATCTCGAATTTATATTCATCGGATACGTGCTTGTCAAGATCGCGATTGAACCATCCTACAAAATATTTCAGGATGTTCAGGTAAAAATCAGAAGGCACGAGTTGATGAAGCTGGCCGGTAAATACTTCTTCCTGATACTGCACCAGGTCGTGTGTAAGCTTTCCATTTATAACCCCTCGTTCAAACGGTGTTCCCTCTACATAGAGTTCATACAATCCACTCTCGCTTTTTCGAAACCAGTTATTGCCGATGGTATATAATCCCGAATCCGGCTGTTCTACTTTAACATCGAGTATAGCCAGCGAAGTTGGTACGGGTGTATCTACCGTTGCTACACTGCGCACATACACCAGCAGGATAATGATGACCAGCACCAGCACGGCAACCATCCAGGCCAGTATCTTAGCTAACTTTTTGAGCATCTTTAATCTTTTGAATAAGGTTCTCCAATCCAATAAGCTGCGAACAGGTCATAATCGCGCTGATCGTTACACCCAGCACACCATGCATGTTTATATTTTGTCCTGTAAGCAACAGGTTGGGTATCTTGGTTTGTGGCGCTATAAATGTTTTCAGCGGTTCGCGGTAATCTTTTGCATAGCCGTATAGCGACCCATCATCTGTACCGATATAGTCGCGTGCCGAAAGTGGCGTGGCACAGGTATACGATTTGATTGAGTCCTTAAAGCCGGGGAATTGTCTTTCAACAAGATCGAACAACTTCTCGGCTTTCTCGCGCTTGAATGCCTCGTAGTCGTCACCACGGGTATCTTCATGCGACACCGTATTGAATGTATCTTTCCACTTGCTCACATCTTCCATTCGCATATACGACATGATGGTAACGCCTTCGGCAAAATCAGGAGAGCGCGAAGAAGGCGTAAAGAACAGCGCATACCCACGCGGCCAATTCTCCGCCGTATATTTATCACCACACCAGGCGTTCTCTTCCGCAAAGTAATAGTAATTACTGTTGATATAGGGAAGTGACTCTTTCTTCATCACCACATTGGCGTAGAACACGGAGATCGTACTCTCCAGACTTTTCAACCGGGTACGATAAGCATTCTTGATCATGTGACTCTCGGTCATTTCCACTGTTTTCAGTGGATGTACATTCGAGATAAAAGTCCTGGCATAGTAACGTGTTCCATCTTCAGCTTCTGCATATACGATCCTGCGATCTTCTTCCTTCAGCTTCACGATCTTCACATGCTTGATCACTTTACCATTGCGGGAAGTGATTTCCCGAGCGAGCAGCCGTGCGATCTGCGAACCTCCGTCTACAAACTTCCAGGAACTTTCAACATAGTGATTAACGATGAGTGCATGAACGAACAGCGGTGTTTTATAGGCATCGCCGGCATATAGTAAATTTGTTCCTGCGAGTACGGTCTGCAGCTTCTTGTTATCCGTTAGTGATTCAAGGTACATTTGCGTGTCAGTCTGATACGCTTTGGCAGAATCCGTATAGGAGCCCGCCTGTACATTGTATAGCGGAAAATTTTTACAGATATCCTGGATGGTCTCGCAGTAAGTACGAATGGCTTTCTCTTCATCCGGAAAATATTCCAGCATCTGACGGATGAAATTATCATAGCCTTGCGGGTATTTATAAACCGTTGGATCTTCTCCAAAGATCAATCCGTCTACAAAGTCCTCATCCATCTTGCGCAACTTCAGCTTATCCATGATACCGAAGTACTTGAAGAACTGGTAAAGGTTCTGCCCTTCGTTCAATCCACCAACATAATGTACACCCGTATCAAAAATTACTTTGTCGCGCGCAAAGGTTTGGAGCATACCTCCGATCTGTTTGTTCTTTTCCAGAACACAGACCGAGTACCCTTCCTTGGCCAGGATGGTACCACAGGCGAGTCCGCCCAATCCGCTACCAATAATAACTACATCATATTCGTGCATCGTATATCTATTCGTCTATACAAACAAAAACAATTTCACCTTCCCGGGGGTAAATTATCAATAGCTACTACCTGCTCCGTATGGACAGTTTTCCGGATCACAAAAATAACATTGGAAGTAAACTTTGTAACATCTACCTCATCTACTTTCATTCCATAATCCGCAGCTAATTGCCGCAATTTCTTACCTGAAATAAAATTGAGTGCGTTTTCAGACTTATTGAACTTCATCACCCTGATGGAGAAAAACTCCGTAAGCTGTGTTCCTTTATGTCGTTCCCGGAGATCTGCATCGCCATCGCGGATAATGATCATACCACCCGGGTTCAACGCTTTAAAACATTTGGTCAGCAAAGCATCCTGTTTATCAACCGAAAGGTAATGTAACACATCACTAACGATAATAACATCATAACCTTCTACAGGAAACGTTGTGGCATCGCCACAGAAAAACCGGAGTCGTGATGTTTTCAGATAACCATAATTTGCTGTAGTAATCTTATGCTCATCGTAATCCACACCGGTAATGGTTCGCTCTTCCGACAGAAACTGCAGCATATAGCACAGAAACCCATAACCACAGCCGAGGTCCAGTATATTGGCCTTTTTCGGAATGAGCTGCTCAAAAGGCGTATAATTCTTTTCCAGGCGAAGCTTCACCCGCATATACCACTCCAGTACAGGCCCCTTGTATATATAGTTTGTGATCAGTCGCTTTACGAAGTAATCCGGAGTTTCTATTTCGTGTGCCAGCGATCTATACTCTTCTTTGAAATATCGGCTGATTTCTTTTGTGCGTTGTGAATATTTCTCCCCAAAACGAAAATCGTTTGCTTCAATGGCCGGCAAAAACTTCAGGGTAAGCTGTCCTTCGTTCAGTATAAAGCTTCCTTTCGGTATAGCATCACCAGCTCCATGAATCAACAATGGACGAATGGGAATCTGAAATGTTTCTGCCAAATAAAATGCACCTTTATGGAATCGCTTCATTTTGCCATCAGGCGAACGCGAGCCTTCGGGAAATACTACAATGGAATATCCTTCCTCCACACGGTCTTTGAGGCGATCAACACTATCTTCTGCACCTTCGCTCACCGGGTAATAATCCGCCAGGCGAACAACACCTCCGAAGATTGGTGAATCCCACACCCACTGGTTGGTTAACAATATAAGCTTCGGATGAAGCATCACGGTGAGTAATATATCCAGGAACGAAGCATGATTCGCGATGATTACGCTGGGGCGTGAAAACGTTTCATCAGTCTTCCCTATAATTCTCTTTTTTACATTCGGTTCTACATAAATCACGAACCACGCGCAAGCACGCAACAACGAATGATAGAATAATTTAATCCGTGCCCTTCCTACGGGGATGATCTTCAACAGTGAGCCGACCAGGGTAAGCAGTATGGCCCCAAGCACAAAAAATCCATACGTAAAGAATGTACGGAAGAAACTGAGGAATGTAACCGGTGTATACCCTTTCGCTGTACGGTTGGTAATTAATACACGGAACAAGAAAGGCATGATGGTTTGTGCCATCACAAATACACAGACTATACCGATTATTGATATAGCAGCAATGGATTTCAATGCGGGATGTTTTGCAAAGATGAGCACACCTAAACCGCAGATTGTAGTGATGGCGGAGAGAAAGATAGACGTTCGGATGGTGGGCAATACTTTCTTGTTTGCCCGGTACTCCTGCTGCAAGCCATCCATGGTAAAGATCGAGTAATCATCTCCCAAGCCGAAGATGAACGTGGAGACCATCACATTGATGATATTAAACTCAATACCAACCAACGCCATTATACCCAATATCCATATCCAGGTAATGAGCATGGGCACAAACGTGATCAGCGTAAGCTCAATGCGCCCATACGAAATGAGCAGTGCCATAAACACCAGCAGCGATGTGAACGTAACGATGAAATTAAAATCGCTGTGTATATATTCTACAAACAGGTTCGTCATCATTTGCCGATCCACACCATGAGCAGGTGTTTTGGCAAGTTGCTGGTATACCGCTGTTTTATTTTCAGGCTTTACGTTTGCCAGTGTTATTACCGTAGCAATGCCTTCTTTCTCGATAATGAAATCATCGAAAAATGCGGCCCGCAATGATTGTGTTTCTTCGGGCAACGCGGGTTTGAACTGCCGTGTAATAAGGGTATCAAAATTTTGCAGTACGCGTGGCGAAAAACGCAGCTTCTCTCCTTCTTCATAAACAACTTTATGCAACGCCTGTTTTAGCTCCGGAGTCCAGAATGCATTCCACCGCGCAATGCGCTGCTGCTGCAGGGAATCGGAAATGAGGAAAGATGAAACCGATGATACTTTCGTTACAAGCGCCACCGACTTCAAAGCATTTAACACGGGTATAGCCTGTTCGTTCTTGCGCAATGCGGATTCCAGTGTTTTTCCATCCGACACTATGTATACCGCGGTGAGCGATGACTTGGTAATTGTCTCCAGGCGTTGCTGCGCTTGTTGTGTTTCTGCCGTCATGAAGTTCAGTTTACTCATATCTGAGTTAAACTGCACGCGGCCGGCAAAGTAAAAGAACACCGGTGTCAGTATAAATATACCGTACACTATATACTTGTTCGATTCGAACGAAAATGATGTTATGCGCTCGATGCGCGTTGCAGCGGGTTGATTTACAAAAATATCTTCTCTTACCAGGTGAGGTAAAAATATCAGCGAGCACAGCGCTGCGCCCACCAGGCTTAAACCGGCAAATAAACCTATATCTCCCAACACGGTAGCATTGGTAAATCGCAGACACAAAAATGCCAGTACGGTAGTAGTACTGCCGATCGTTAAAGGTTTGGCCAGTTCTTCGATCACAAGCTTCGCACTGTGCTCGTGTTTCAGAATGGTGAGGTAGTGCAGCGAATAGTTTATCGCTATACCCAGCACAATAGCGCCCACTGCCAGCGCCAGTATAGAAAGCGTGCCTTGCAGTAAGGCGATCCACGCCAATGAGAATAGTGCTCCGAACAATACGGGCACCATCATCAGCAAGGGAACACGCTTCTTGCGGAAGAAGCCTAGTATTACCACCATGAGCAACACCAGCATGATGCTAACGGTAATAATGGTATCGCTACGTAACTGCTGTGCATTGCCAACAGCCACAATAGATGCTCCAAAGTAAGAAGCTATTACCGGACTGCCCACAGACGATGTTTTATTTACTATATTTTGAAGACCTGCTACAAACTCTGAGTTATGCTTCGTTTCCGCCGGAGGGTATGCGGGCTGCAGGAAAAATAATATATGACGGTGGTCTCTGGTGATGATATAGTTATCGTACAACTCAAAGTTTTCATCGTATTGAAGCTGTTGTAATTTCTTTAACGCCAGAAACGAAAACCCAAGGGGATCCTGCACAATGATGCGCTTGGTAACAATGCCAGAGGGAGATATAAGTTGCTGGTAGTTGCGTTGCAACACTTCGCGTGCTACTTCAGGGCGCGTGATCGAATCGAGCTGCTTATAGTCTTTTTCATCCAGGTATACAGGCAGAGTTTGTTGTATGGCCTGAAAGACTTCCATTACCTTCTGATCATCTACCTTCGCCGCGATCTTTTTCACGAATGGTTTCAACTCCGATTCGATATGCGCTACAAGTGTATCGGCCTTCGCTACGAGGCTGTCGGGTTGCGGCTGGGTGGTACTGTCTTTCATCGATACCATCACCACCACGCGCTCTACAAATTTGGAGTTACGAAATATATAGTTCAGCTTCTCCACACGTGCATCATCCGGGAAAAATTTGGTAATGTCTTCTTCCAGTTCAATGCGTGACGCACCCCATCCGATCAATGCCAGCGTACTGACAAAGACTACCCAGAAGACGGGCTTCCGTCTATTGAAAAAATTATAAATGCCTATAAATAACTGCTCCATACTTTGTTCACCGGCATTTCTTACAAACCGGTGAGTATCTATATCGTGGTTCTATCGCTTTTCAGATTCATAAAATAAATCAGTTTGTACGCTTTCCAAAAATCTTCAGCAACACATAGGTCAGTAAACCGAATCCTATACCTGCTGCAATAGAAAGCGTTATACCTCCCACTACGTATTGCACAAAATTATTATGCATCATGCCCAACGTAATATCGGTTGTAAAGGAAATCTCTTTGGCATGATCGCCCATCCAGATAGCCCCGGTACGATGGCTCAAAAAAAGTATAAGCGGTATCATGGGTGGTATACTGATGTTGGCTGCAATAACAACCAATGCCTTGTTGAGCTTAAAAGCAAATGCCAGTGCAATGGCTATCACCAGTTGAAATCCCCAGAGCGGCACAATGCCCATAAATATACCGAACCCTACGGAGGCCGCTTTTACTGCGTCAGATTCATCCGGATTGGCCAGCTGCTCACGAATTACCTGCCTGAAGTTTTTTTTTTAATGCTGCGAAAGAAGTCGCGAGGTTTATAATACAGGAGAGCCAGTGTTACCAATACAGTGTTCAGAATGCTGATCCGCGTAAAATCTTTGAACGGACGAAAGTGCGAAACACGCTCGCCCTTTTCAGCATAATATACTCTTACCGGCACTTCGGTAATATCGATACCCCGCCAGACGGCACGCACCATCACTTCTATTTCAAATTCAAATTTCTTCGTTAGAAATTTAATGTCTTTCAACAGGTATACCGGGTATAAACGATAGCCGCTTTGTGTATCGCTCATTTGTACACCCGTCTCTACTTTAAACCAGAAGTTGGAGAACTTATGACCAAAACTGCTTTTTCCGGGAACGCTGGCTTGATTCATATTGCGCGCACCCATAATGATTGCACGCGGATGTTCCTTCAATTTATTCAGGAACTTGGGAAGATCCTCAGCAAAATGCTGTCCGTCCGAATCGATGGTGATCACATAATCATAGCCCAGCGCAACGGCCTCTTTGAAGCCTCTGCGTAATGCATATCCTTTGCCCTGGTTATTGGTATACTGAACCGTCTTCAACAAAGGATATTGGGCAAGTATATCAGCAGTATTGTCGGTAGAGCCATCGTTTACTACCAGGATGTGCGAAGTGAAACGCATAACATCCTGCAACACTTTTTCCAGTGTGCGATTGTTGTTATAGGTAGGTATTAATACACAAACCTTATGCTGTTCAAATACTTCGTCCATCATACGGCTTGCAGTGTACCTTTGAATTTGAAAAATGTAACCGCTCCGGCAAACAATGTAGCATTCACTATATATATACCGGCATTTTCTTTCCACGAAACGGTCACATCTATTTCGTTGTGCTGACGCGGATCTATAATGGAAAGAAACTTGAGATTATCGCCTTCTGTTATCTTCAATTTTTTCGACACGAATAATTCTGTCAGCTCGCGCACAATCTGCATCATGCATACACCGGGCACTACCGGCTGGCCGGGAAAATGGCCTTGCAGTATTTTGTGTGATGCATTGATAGCGATCGCTGCACTTGCCGATGCTTCTGCCGATTCTTTCTTAACGATGCTGTAGAAATTATCCAATAACATTTAGCGTTCTATTTTTTTCAAACCTATCACCATATTGAAAGTATAGTGCTTTACTTGTATGGAATCAGGAGCCGACAGATCGTTTCCCCACAGGCTTACCGTTACTTTCTTCTTTCGCCTGGAACCTAACTCCATTCTTCGCAAAGAAGCACAATCCGGGGTAGTAATAAAATAGGCTGTTTCCTTTTTTTGAGATGCTCCGTAATAAACTTCCCCATCCTGCAACCATGCCTGGCTAATACCCTTCCGAAACGGAATCCCCAGCATCAGCTCGAAGTCTTTTCGGAAGGTCAGGATCACCGGTTTTTTGTTCAACTGTTTTATTACCTGCTTTACTTCAAATGTTCCATTAGCAGCAAACCGAAAATCAAGGAACGTTACCCCTGCTTCGTTGGTAAACACAATTCGTTTGGATGAATCAGGCATCTGCTTAATCAGTAATAACCCGCTGATATGCCTACCGACTACATCCACGTAGGTGGTATACCAGCTTGTCGTAATACCTGGTGGTTGTATCTTTTCGATACACGCCTGATCCAACGGCACAGGCTTGCGCGATTTATACACGGAAGCACAACTTACCAGCAACAGCAGCCCGATACTATAATGCAAATACTTCATCGGCCACCAGTGCATTGAGTACTTTGTTGGAGAACGTAATTGTAGTTTTATCGCCCGCAGGTTCGTTCATATCGATGGAACGTACGGAGTAATCTTTTTTCTCTACCGTCAGGACAATCGTCTGAAAGAACTCTTTCAATGTTTTCGCCACGGGTGTCATCTCCAGCAAGTATGTTTTATCATTTTCAAAAACGCGTGTGGTAAAATCCTTGCTATCAAGGATAGTGCCCTGCACACAGTCGATCATGATCTTGTTTACTTGCTGAAATAACTTGTTTGACTTTACATTGATCCGATTTTCCTTCTGATCATCTTTCACCAGCATCTTATCGCCATTCATCACCATGCGATAGGTAAAGGGCTTTGTATAGTCTATACGAACGCGGTTGCTGCGCTTGAACCAGAATTTACCCGATGACGTGATCGTTTCGGTCAGTGCCAGCAGTTCTTTGTTCTGTGTAAAATCGCTGGTAATGGATTGCACTTTGGCCGATTCCACAGCAAACTGCTTTTTAAATGCAGCAAGGTCGGCTACCGGTTTATAGCCGGGATACTGCGCCCACGCTGCGGAAGAAATGAACAAGAGCCCGCCAATAAACATCCACACAGTACAAATCTTGTTAACTATATTTTTAAACATACGCTTTCTCGTTTAGTAATTCGTCTACTCTTACAACTTTCAAACCAAGTTTGGAAACGTGATGGAGGAAATCGGAAAGTATATCCAACGTACTTTCGCTATAATCATGAAAGAGCACAATATCTCCACTTTTCAATGATTTCGTTACACGCTCGAAGAGCTTTGCACGATCTTTAATCACTGTATCGAATGAGCGCACACTCCATCCCACCACTGTATACTTTCCGCCACGCTTTATTCCGGAAGCCACCATCGGGTTTGTTACCCCATAGGGCGGGCGGAAGAATCTTGGTTCTACACCAACGGCTCTCACTATAGCCTTATCTGTATCGGCAAGTTCTTTGGCAATGGTCTTTGCTGACTGTATATCGAATGTTGCTTTGTGCCAATAGGTATGATTTCCCAGAAGATGTCCTTCTTCGTGCAAACGCTTCGCCAGCATGGGCTCACGCGCCACACGATGACCTATACAGAAGAAAGAAGCCTTTACATTATGTTCTTTCAGAATGGTCAATATCTTATCCGTCATGCCGGCAATGGGTCCGTCATCGAAAGTAATGGCTATTGCATGGTCAGATATACCCTTGCAACGTGTGGGTATAAAAAATTGCATCGACAGATAAATCGATCCGAATGTATGAATAACGACCAACAGAACGATCAGCAAAATATACCAGGCAACAGATATGCCATGCTGCGCATCAATGAGGTAAAGCGCAAAGAACAATACCAGAAATGCTATATTGCTTATCCAGAATCGCGACATGATTTGAGCAGGATGATAGAATGGTGTGTGCCAGCGTACTGATTATATATCAAGACGGTATTCAATGGCCTTCCGGCATTGCGTATAACTACGGCGTCAGGTATCACCTGATCTTGTAACATCTTTACTCCTAACCAAAATGCAAACGCAGATGCTACCGGATGTTCTCCACTCAGGTGTTTGAAGGCGCCTACTGAACTCTGTGCAAAGATCTTTGAAGCATGTTCCTGTAACGGCTTATCATGTTTTGCATTACCGCTCACACCGAGCAGCAGGCAATCTATATCTTTTGCTGCAAGCCCGGCATCACTCAACAGGCGATTGATATTTTGCTGCAATGTTTGGTCTTCGGCTTTATAGAATGTTGCTACCGACTCCACGCATACATGATAAGAATGTTTCTTGCCGGAGAGCACTATATAGGTGGCGCCTTCGCCATTAACAGTGCCTTGCTCTTTTTTGAAAAGATCGAGGTTTGAAGTATCGTCAGCAAATATGCCGAAACGCTTCTGGATGGCATGACTATAATCGGTGATCTCATCTACACCACCTACCAATACATTGAGTGTTGGTTCTTCCTTTACCATCAGCAAGGCATCCAGCAATGAGTTCTCGAAAGAGAACGCTTCCTGTGTGTAGGTCTGGTTATATCCCTGGCACTGCAGTTGCAAGGCTATCAGTGAACCAATAGTATTGTGCGTTGATTGAATAAAGGGTGTAGGGTTCAATGCCTCTTCTTTATTTTCCACCAGTTTTGAAAGAAATATACCCGTGTCTTCGAGGCAGCCGTAGCCAGTGCCGGTAATGATCGCATCGGGTACTGTTATACCCGCTTCTTTCAGTGCTATGGAGCCGGCGGCAACACCCATTTTCAGAATGCGGCTCATCCTTCTTAACTGGCGCGGATCGAACCACTGTGAGTAATCAGGCTCAACACACGAAAGCCGGCTGGCAGTATATTCCGCAATCTCCGAAAGCAACGGTGCATCGCCCCAGGTTTTCTGTGGAGAGATATTGCCCATGCCGGTAACGAAGATGCAAGACATTTACGCTATAGATTTAGTGAATGGTTTAAAGTATATATCTATATCTTTTTTACTTCGAGAATACAATTGACGAGCAATTTCCTCCGAAACCGAACGAGTTGCTCATCACGTGATTTATAGTTGTTTCCTCAAACTGTTGCTGTGGTACGATATCGACTTCCGGCATGGCCGTTTCAAAACGAAGGTTGGGAAATACACATTGCTGTGTAAGTGCCAGCACGGAAAATACCGCTTCTATACCTCCGCTTGCTCCGAGTGTATGGCCTGTAAAGGCTTTGGTTGAACTCAGCTTTGGCAGATGATCGCCAAAGAATCGTTTCACTGCGGTGCCTTCGGAAGCATCGTTGTTTAATGTACCTGTACCATGCAGGTTAATATAATCAATGTCGCTTATAGAAAGTTCGCTCATGGCGAGTGCTTTCTGCATGGCTGCATACGAGCCTCTTCCTTCCGGCGATGAAGCCGTCTGGTGATAGGCATCATTCGTATTACCATAACCGGCCACAACGGCCAGCGATTTTTTCTTTTCCTGTTCCAGCACACGCTGCGATACAATCACAACAAAGCCTGCCCCTTCCCCCAGGTTTAATCCTTTGCGGCCGGCATCAAACGGGCGGCAAGGTTCTTTGTCAAGAATCATCAGGCTGTTAAAGCCGTTGAGAGTAAATTTGGAAAGAGCATCCGAACCACCGGCCACCACTATATCCAGCATGCCGTGGTTGATGAGGCGTGTGCCATAGGCAATAGCATTGACCGAAGATGAGCATGCTGTGTTGATTGTGGAGATAAAGCTATATATACCCAGATCGTCTGCGATCAGTTCAGTAGATCGTCCACAGGCGTGGTTCACTACATCGTGTAATCTTCCTTTGCTGTTATCCTGAAGGAACTCGGGAAAGAAACTTTCGGTGCGATCCATCCCTCCTACCGTTGTAGCCGAGATAAGGCCGGTGCGCCATTTTTTCAGATCTATACCGGCATTTGCCACAGCTTCACGTGCGGCTTGTATACCCAGCAATGCTGTGCGTGATGTATACACGGGCTTATCAAGTCTTGCTGCGAGTGCCTCGTTGGAGAGTTTTACTTCACCTACCGGCAATACACCGCGATGGATGGAATCGAATAATGTTATAGGCCCTATACCTGAAATATGCTGCCGGAAAGAGCGCATGCATTCCTCCACCGTGTTACCAATGGCTGCTATTACGCCTATACCTGCAACATGAACCGTGCCTTTCAAAACAATCAGGCGGTTTGATGAGCACGTATATACTCTGCTATAGATTTCACAGAGCGGAAAATCGTAGGCCCGTCTTGCGGATTATCGATCTTTACTTTATAGCTCTGCTGCAGGAGCACAATGAGCTCCAGTGCATCGATCGAATCAAGGCCCAAGCCATCACCGAACAGAGGCTGATCATCGCCTATATTTTCCGGCTTCAGGTGCTTCAGGTTCAACGCTTCAATGATCTGTTTTTTCAGATCGGCCATCAACTGTTCCATATTGCTTACTGGTATAATTTTACTAATTCATGTGCTGTGTGTGGCAGCTTCAGACCCCGCGGTTCTTTCTCTGCCAAATATAAGAAAACATCGTGGCGGCTGTCCATCACATCCACCCACCCAGCTATACAAGCCTGCACAGCGGGTTGGGCCATCACCTGTTCGGTATAGGATGCGATCAACCCGGCATCGAATGACGGTGATACAAAGAATGTATTCTCGCCCTTGATCTTATGCCGGATGCATATTTCACCCGATACGATGTTCGGGAGTGTATATACAAACAACGCAGGGCTCGAAGATGTTTTGGCTGCCTCATGGTAGCGCACATCTGTATCGAGACTTGCCTGGGCATTTGACAATACAAGTGAAACCGCGTCCGGAGCGTATTGTTTGATCGATTGCTCTTTCAACAACACTTCGGTGGCCAGAAAGCCCAGCTTGGCAAGCCGGTCCATTTTATAAAACTTCGGATACTCCGGTGCCAGCGTATCATACAGTGCCGAAAGGAAATCATCGAATGGAAGCGATTTATTCTCCCATACATTTTTTCCCTGATGATAAACAGTCTGATGACGAATTATGCTGGTTGCCGAAATATACATATCTGTTAGCCTTGTGCTATACGCTCGTTTACATCAATCAATTTTACAAGGCGCTTCAGGGCTACATCGTGGTCGCGTACGTATGGGTTTGTCTGATCCCATACATACCCTGCCAGTACTGAGCACACTTGGCTCTTGATAACCGGATCAGGATTCTTGATGAAGAATACTTTTTCCAGTGTTCCATCATACCATGCCATTACATAGGTGCGGAATACATCTACACCCTGCTGTATTACTTTTGTATAGTCGTTATCCCAATCTACAGATTCTCCTTTCAATTTGCGTATAACCTGCTTGCTGGCCATGTGACTTGATACGGTTGCAAACATTACTCCGGAAGAGAAAATGGGATCAAGAAACTCCGTTACGTTACCGGTAAGCACAAATCCTTTTCCGTAGAATTTATCGGTTGTGGCTGACCAGGCTTCGAGCTTTCGCGGTTCCTCCCACGCCCACTTCACATCGCCAAAACGCTTCTTCAGGTAAGGATGTCCTTCAATGCACGCTTTATACTGCGCAGAAAGATCGCCTGGTATAGCATTGAAATAATCAAAGCTTCCTACAAAGCCGAGTGACGTTACGCCATCGGAAAATGGAATGATCCACGTCCAGAAACCGGGCGCATACATGATCGCGATAATGCGATTCGGTTCATCAAAGTTATCGCGGTGTGTATCCTGTACGTGTGCAAATACTGCTTTGCGCGGGTCGAGGTTTGAAGGTTTATCTAGGTTGAACAAGCGCGGGATGACACGACCGTAACCGCTCGCATCGATAATAAATCGTGCTGCAATCTCTTCGGTTGATCCATCCAGGCGCTGTACAGTTGTTATAGAGCTTTCATCGTCAAAAAACTGAATAGCGGTAACGGTGGTTTCGAAATCTACCTGTACGCCTTTGCGTTGTACTTCTGTAGCCAATGCCAGATCGAAGTCGGCACGTTTTACCTGCCATGTCCAGTTCCATCCTTTCGAAAATTGATCGCTGAAGTTGAAGTCAGATACTTTTTCGTCCTTCAAAAATTTAGCTCCGAATTTCTTTTGAAAGTTCATAGCCTTGATGGCATCCAGCAATTCGGCATCATCCAACACTTCCATACAACGCGGCAACAAGCTTTCACCAATCACAAAGCGTGGAAATTTTTCACGCTCAACCACACGTACTTTAAATCCGGCTTTGTGTACCATGGCCGCTGCTATACTTCCGGCAGGCCCGGCCCCGATCACCAAAACATCAATTTTTTCTTTCATTGCCCAGATAGTCTTTATTGTAGGATTGGGGTCTCTAAAACCATATATAGCGTTAAGCGGGCTTGCAAACCAGTAAGGTATTGCCAACCCCCAGCATATCTTTTTGATCTGCTACTGCAAATCCTGCTTCTCTGATAAAGCCTTTAAAAATATCTGAATGATACATCTGGCTGTTTCCGTTGGCCATGGCGGTAAAGTATATAGAGGTTTGCTGCAAGGCGAACGCTCCCACTTCAAATCGCTGGCAATCCCAGAACGGCTCCAGTATATATACACTTCCATCGGGATTCAACGCCTGACGGCAACGCTTCAGAATGGAAATGATCTGGTCATCGGAAAAGCAATCGAGAAACTGGCTCATCCAGATGGCATCAAAACCTTTCGGGAAGGGAAGGCTCTCATCGAGTATATCACTTTCGTGGAAGCGAATGCGATCGCCAAATCCTCTCTCGGTTATATTCTTGCTGGCCATGTTTACCTGACCGGGTAAATCGAAGATGGTAACGGTAACATCTTTATCGTATTGAAAACATTCGAGAGCCCACTTACCGGTATTGCCGCCTATATCCAGCAATGATTTTGGCTTACTGTTGAAAACGATTGGTAATACATCTGCAAAAGACGCATCGGAATAGTAATGATCGAATGCCAGCCAGCTCTCTCTCACTTTTGGCGGGAAGTGCGCCAGTGCGCGGTATAGCGTTGGCCAATCGCCAAATACTTTCAATCCTTCCGGTGTTCCTTTATCTATACTCTTATCCAGTGTAAACAATCCATTGTAGCACACATCGTGCATGAAATCGAAGTTCACCTGTGTGAGTTTGTCGTTGAGAATAAACGTTGCTGTTTTGGTTACTTTGTAAACATCATCTTTGCAAGTGAGCAGACCTATACCTAATGCCGCTTCCATCAACACCCGCACGCCATATTTGGAAACTTTTGTTTTCTCAACAACCTGTGCCTGCGTTAATCCATCCGGATGTGCCTGTATCGTTTTTAATATACCGGTTTCGCGCAGCACGCGCGTGGTTTGAAACACCGCGGGTGCAAAGGCAATCCACTGTGCTTTTTCAATTGATTGTAATGCGGTGAGTTTGTCTGTTTCGAAAAAATTCATGGCGATTGTTAGTTAACTTTCTCCACAACCAGTGCGGCATTGCATCCACCAAAACCGGATGCGGTTTTTAAAATTCGGTTTAAAGGTTTGGGTTGGAGTTCCTTATATACATTAATCTCTTTTGGAACGCCAAAAGTATCAAATCCCTTCGTGGGTATCAATTCGTTCTGCAGAAGACTGCGCATAGAGATGATGGTTTCAATAACACCCGCTGCACCCAGTGTATGGCCATAATATCCTTTCAGACTGTTGAGCGGAACCGTATTGAGACCTGCGGCATCAAAAGCCTTTGCCTCCATCTCGTCGTTGTATAGTGTAGCTGTTCCGTGAGCTGAAATAAAATCAATATCATTGATGGAAAGTCCTGAAGTATAAAGTGCCTGGTTCACCGCTAACGCCAACTCTTCGCCGGTGCGTGATGGACCGGATATATGGTTGGCATCATTGCTCACAGCGCCTCCCAGAAGTCGTACGGTAGCATCTATACCAATTGCCTGTGGCGCTGCAGACAAAACCATAACGCCTGCTGCTTCTCCCAGGTTAATGCCAGTCCGATTGGCATCAAAAGGCTTGCACAATGCAGGGCTCATGGCCTGCAAACTTTGAAACCCTGACACTACAAATTTACTCAGCACGTCAGCGCCCAGCACAACAGCATGATCGTACTGCCCTGCTTCCAGAAAACGCTTCGCGATAATCAGCGCGAGCACTCCGGATATACAGGCGTTGGAAACGACTATATTTCGTTTTAGGCCAATGATGTCGCCGAGATGCTGCGCTACTGCGTGCAGGTGTATACGCGGATGATTGTCCTGCTCTGCATCCAGTAATTCAATATTGCCTTTGGTAGTAGAAAGTATAAAGATCGTTTTGTCGGCTGGCAGTGCTATACCGGTTAGTGCATTTTCAAGAGCCTTCAGCGCAATCTGTTCGAAGCGCGTGGCATTATCGGTCGCCTGAATGGATTCAATCGCAGCTGTCATGAAGGGCTTGTCGCTCCAGCGCGCATCGTTTACTAATCGTATTCCGGAATTACCGGCACGTACCTGGCGGTAATTTTCTTCGCTGGTGTTACCCAGCGGAGAAACGATACTATCAGCGATTGACCAGACCTGCCGTGCCATTATAATTTCCACTTGGTTTTCCAGTTTTGAAAAAACTCGGGCACGATCAGTTGCAACTGAAATGTTTTCACATCCACAAACACCTGCACGGTAGAGCCGGTTGCCACCAGTTCCTTCGTTACAGACTCGTACATTTTATAGCTGAAATTCAGCTTGGCCGCCGGTGTGGGTTCGTATGTAGACTCTACGATCACTGTATCGCCATAGCGAAGAGGTTTCTTGTAATCGCACTGCACCGATACTACAGGAACAGCCAATCCGTTTTTATAGAAATCAAGATAAGAGATGCCATATTGTGTGCCGAATGCCTCGCGGCCATCTTCAAAATAGCGCAGGTAGTGGCCATGCCACACGATGCCGAGTGGATCGGCTTCATTAAATCGGACAACAACTTCTGTCTGATGGATCAGCACGCTTCAGGGGGTGTTAAAACAAAGGCACAAAGCTAAAAGCTTTCGGTGATTTACTTTCAGCTTTGTGCACGGGTAATCTTACATGTAGTATCTCTTCTACGGGCGATAGTATTTCTTTCGCCACATCGAATACTCTTTTTTCTTGATGCGCTCCAGAGCTCCGAAAATAGCTCCAGCCCAGAAGTTGCGCATGCCAAAGCCACGGGGCTCTGCCACCACGCGCTCACTGAACAACACTTCTTTCGTATCGATATTAATGAATGTTACCCACATCGATGCTTCTTCATTCATTTTGCTGAAGCTCTCGATGTTAAACATCAATCCTATACCTGATACACCTTTAAAGTCGTATGACGCTACAATCTCTGCAACACCATCACGGTTCAGGTGTATATAATCTTTCTCGGCATTGGAGAGCATGGACAGTACATCGAGTGTAGCATTGTGATCCAGCGTAGGCTGAATGTTCTTCTCTATTTTCTTCTTGTCAATGGCAGCCGCTACATCAAACTTATCGCCTTCCGAAACAATGAGATTGTTCCAGGCTTCAATCAGGTGACGAATGTCTGATTCTGAACCAAGTTTTTCGCGGTCGCCAATCAGTTTTGCATTGGAGAAATCAAGGCCAAGCCAGGTAATTTTGGCATCTTCTTTAAAAACGTCGCTGCGATCTTGCGCAAGGGTAATCGATGCTACCAGCAACAGGATAATGAGGGCATTGAGTTGTTTCATAAGCAGGTATTCATGTTAAACATTAACAAGCTTTTTTATATTCAGTTGGTTTGAATTTTAGCAAAGATGCGCATCTCGCACGAGCAGAGCAGTTGCCCGTCCTGTTCTATTTTTCCCTGTGCAATGGTTAATTCCAGCACCTGGTTTACAATGCGAATGGAAGTTGTAATGGTAGAGTTTTGCTTCGGCAGCGCGTGTATCTTGAGCTCGCGTACAGCGGCTATATATCCAATCGGCACGGGTATATTTTTCTGTTGACATTGATACCCAACGTGCACCGCTGCCGTCTGTGCTATATTTTCTACAAGTCCTGGCTCGGCCAGATAACCATCCTCCACAAATATATTGTCCGTATCTATAGCAAACTGGGTAACGGCATGCTCATCGCTTACCTCCACCAGGTTGTGAATCATCACGATGGGATCGCGCTGCGGTATATATTGGGTAATGGTTTGTCGGGTGGCTAGCATTCGGGGGTTAGGGTCAAAGTTCAGCGTCTGATTACCGGGCTATTTTTCCCAAAAGTTATAATAATTAAACCATTGTATCGGATAGAGATTTACTTTTTGTTCAAGCTCATCCCGAAAAGCAGTCATCAGCTTGGAAGTAAATTCCTGTTTGGATTCAGCCTCACCGCGCTCAAAAAGTTTGCTTCCAAAGAAATGATAATGCGTAGACGATTCCTTGAATGCAAATACAATGGAGACGGGCACTTTGAAGCCGGCTGACAATTGAAAAGGTCCCAGCGGAAACAACGCGTCTTCTCCCAGAAAAGATAACAATTGTGTTTTATTACCCGGTAAGAAACGATCGGCATGCAGGCAGATCAATTCATTATTCTGCAGCGCCTGACCAATAGCATATACATGCGATATATCATTCTTGATAACAATAACATTGAAGTTATGTCCACCCGTTACTTGCTCCAGGTATTGTTTGATGCGTTCGTGTTCACCATCAAACATCACAACATTTACGCGCGTGTTCAGGCGTTTCAGCAAATGGCCGGCAGCCTCCCAGTTGCCCACGTGGCCACTGATTAATATACCACCTCGCCCGCCTCTCACAATGTCGCGGAGGTTCTCTTCACCATCAAAGTGGTAGGTAAATTTGTTTTCGATGCCAGCCATAACAATTACCTTATCCAGCAGCGTTTGTCCGAATACATAGTAATTGCTATAGATTTTTAACAGTGACGAAAATCGTCCATAATGAAGACGCTTCCTGAAGTAGGCATAGATATGCCTGGAAGAACTCCACGAGGTAACAAAATAATAACCGGCTACAAAGCGCAGCAGGAAATAAGCCGGCTTTACACCCAAATAACGGATGACGTAGACGAAGATCCTGTAGCCGAGTTTGTTACCCTTGGATTTACCTTGCCATTGCGGCATGGGATCAGGAAGTTACTTTCTCGCTTACGCGGTTTGCCACGTAGTCGTAAAAATTCTGAAAAGTAACAATGTTAACAAAGTCTTCCGGCTTCACTTTAAAACCGAAATTGCTTTCGATAACCACCACCAGGTCGATGTAGTCGAGGCTATCCAGTTCCAGCGTTTCGCGCAGGTTGGCTTCCGGAGTGATCTTACCCGGCTCTACCTCAAATTCCTCTACTAAAAATCCATTGATCTTTTCAATGATTGCTGCTTGATTCATTGCGATTACTTCCACTTTTTAACAATTAAGGTCGAGTTTGTTCCTCCGAATCCGAAAGAATTTGACAAAAATACGTCAATATTTTTATTCTGAGCTTTGGTTATAATGTTCAGATGCTCAGAGTCTTCGTCAGGTGTTTCAAAATTGATATTGGGGGCCATGAAAGAATTTTGCATCATCAGCAATGAATATACAATCTCGCTTGCACCCGCCATCCAGCACTCATGACCGGTCATTGATTTGGTAGAACTAACCGGTGTATTCACGGAACCAAAAATCTCGTAAATCGCCTTTGCTTCACTAGCATCACCAGCCGGTGTAGAAGTAGCATGCGCGTTGATGTAGTCTATATCGGTAATCTTCAATCCTGAATCTTTCATCGCCATAGCCAGCGAGCGGGCCGGGCCTTGCACGGTAGGATTTGAAATGTGCTCGCCATTGGAAGAGAAACCATAACCGATCACCTCTCCCAATATCGTTGCGCCTCTGCGTTGTGCTGACGCCAGGCTTTCGAGTATAACGGTAGCGGCACCACCGCTGGGCACGAGGCCATCACGGTATTTATCAAAAGGTCTTGATGCCGCAGCAGGGTCATTCTCACGAATAGAGAAAGCGCTCAGCGCATCAAAATTACCCATCGAGTATTTATTCGTTTCCTGCGCACCACCGCATATAATGCAATCCTGCATACCGTTTTTGATGAACATGGCTGCGAGGCCAATGGAGTGTGAACCACTCGCACAGGCAGCGCTTACCGTAAAATTGATTCCTTTTAAACGGAAGATGGTGGCGAGGTTCATGTTCACGGTGGAGTTCAGCGACTGAAACACAGAACCCGAGCCCACCAGTGTAGTATCTTTCTTTTCGCGGATTATATCAGTTGCCTCAATAACCGGCGCAGCAGAGCTGTCGTTTCCGAAGATGATTCCTATTTCGTGCTTATCGAGGTAATCCTGATCGAGACCTGCAACCTTTAGCGCCTCCGTTGTAGACATGAAGGCATATTCACCTTGCTCGGGCAGCATCACGCGGGCGCGTCTGTCGAGCACACCTTTCAGCGAAGGCCGCTCCACTTTGCCGCTAAGCCCTGAGCGATAGCCCATTTCCTTACGGCTGGGATCCAGCCAAATGCCAGACTTACCGTTGTAAAGGGATTGCTGCACTTCTGCCAAGTCTTTGCCTATGCAGGAATAAATGCCAATTCCGGTTATAACAACTCTATTCATAGAGGAGGTCAGGGGATATTTTCAGCATACATGTCTAACCAGGAGTTCGGCATGCATACAATTTATTCGCAAAAATAATTTTTTAATTGTGATTGGCCACTGCCAATCCACCGCAGTACCAGAAAGATTATCAGTGGTGTACCTTTTCAGGAATAAAGACCACCGTTAATCGACAGTACCGTACCCGTTATGTACGATGCCTTTGGTGAAGCGAGGAAGACCACAGCCTCCGCCACTTCTTCGGGCTCGCCAAACCGTTGCATCGGAATGAGCCCTTTCAACTCCTGCTCATTCAGATCCTGTGTCATATCCGTACGGATGAAGCCAGGCGCCACGGCGTTTACAGTAATGTTTCTGCGGGCCACTTCCTGCGCCAGCGCCTTGGTTGCCCCGATAACGCCTGCTTTGGCTGCCGAGTAATTTACCTGTCCCGGCATTCCTTTAATGCCTGATAATGACACTACGTTCACAATTCTTCCATACCGTTTTTTAAGCATGCCGTTCACCACAAGGCGCGTTACATAGAAGAAGCCATCGAGGCTTGATCCCAGCACACCGTCCCACTGCTCATCGGTCATCCACATCAGCAATGTATCCTGGCGCACACCGGCATTGTTTACCAATACTTCAATGGTTTTGTCTGCATTCTTTTCGATCCAGCTTCCCAGCGCACCTTCAACATCTGCCTTGGTGGATACATCAAACCTGATGATTTCGCCGGTAACATTTTTCTCCTGGATCATCTCGAGCGTTTTAAGCGCTTCTGCTTCGTTGCTCTTGTAATTGATCAGTATATTATACCCTTGCTCGGCAAGTTTAATGGCTATGGCACGACCTATACCGCGGGAACCTCCTGTAACGAGTGCGTATTTCATCATTGAACGGAAATAAAAATCTGTAAACGAAATAAATTAATTAATCGGGAACGAAGCGCCCAGATTTACCAGATACTTCCGGATGATCTGGATGTCGTTATACCGGGGTTTGTCTTCCAGCACAGGCCCTACCAGGGCACGAAACTCTTCATACACTTTCGTGGTAAAGGTAGACAATCTTGCCTGGCACTTGAGGTAGTCTATAGCCTGCACTACCGCGAAGAGCTGAATGGTAAGTACATCGAAGCTGTTATCGATGACACGTTTGGTCATGAGCGCTGCATTGCAACCCATGCTTACAATATCCTGGTTATCGTTGTTGTTCGAAATGCTGTGCAGATACATCGGGAACGACAGCGTCTGGTTTTCAGCCGTTGTGGAGGTAGCCATGAACTGCATACCCTGCAAACCGAAGTTCAATCCCAATGTACCGAGGTTGATGAACGGAGGAAGCTTCTGATTGAGTTTATCGTTCAGCAGGTAGTTTAACTGGCGCTCGGAAAGCATGGTTAATTTGGTGATCACAATCTTGAGCTTATCCATCGCCAGGGATACATAGTCACCGTGGAAGTTTCCACCGTGGTATACCATTTCGCGTTCGTGATCGATCACCGGGTTATCGTTGGCTGAATTGACTTCATCTTCCAGCACGCGTTGTACTTCTGCCAGTGTATCGTATACCGGGCCGAGTATCTGCGGCACACAACGCAGCGAGTAGTACTCCTGCACTTTATCGGTAAATACAGCTTCTACAATTTTACGATGGTATAAATGCTCGGGGCGTTTACGCACCAGCTTGCTGTCTGACAATACATGACGAATGCCGGCTGCTATTTTTGATTGCCCTACATGAAGCTTTACATGGTTAAGCTCTTCCGAGAAATGATCATCGAATGATTTCATCAACTCATTGGTAATGGCCGACAAAATCGTAGCGCAGGATAGCAGACGTTTTGCCTGAATGATGTTCACCATGCCTACACCGGTCATGGCCGATGTTCCATTCATCAGACCAAGTCCTTCGCGCAGGTAAATATCGAGAGGCTTAATGTTATGGGCCGTATAAACTTCTTTTACGGACTGCAGTTTGCCATCTACCAACACTTCCCCTTCGCCAATAAGGTTCAAGGCGAGGTGGGCAAGTTGTACCAGGTCGCCACTGGCGCCTACGCCTCCGCGTTCAAATATGCAGGCACTGATTTTTTTATTAAGCAGCTCGCTGATCAGGTCGGCTGCATCTACGTGTACACCGGAAACGCCTTGCATCAAACTGTTCAATCTGGCGAGCATGGTAGCACGTGAAAGCTCTTCTGTAAAAGGCTGACCTGATCCGGCACTATGGCTTCTGATCAGGTTAAATTGCAGTTGCCGCTGATCTTCCTCACTGATTTTATACTGTGCCATGGGACCGAAACCGGTATTGATACCGTAAATGACTTTGTTCTGCGCATAGTTTTGCAGAAACTCATAATTTACCTTTACGCGGTCACGCGCAGTCTTATCCAATTCTACTTTACCGCCCTGATAAAGCAATTTTTCAAAATCGTCAACCGACAATTTCCTGTTCCCTACAGTGATCATACAAAGAGATTTAGGCAAAAAGTCGCGCAAAATAGCAAAGAGAAAGTAATATTCACACGCATGGGTTTCCCAG
>NZ_DAIQRQ010000016.1:0-52352 GCF_036786105.1 Ohtaekwangia sp. | reverse complement strand
TTATGCCGCTTATACAGGCCACGGATCGTGGAAAGATATACCCGCCTGAAACTGCCTGATCTCGTCTTCCGACAATAAACAACAATTCAAGTCATGTGTAACTATTTTCTTGTCAAGGTGTATACCGATGATTACCAATTCATTGAGGCGATCACCCCAGGTGGCATTCCATTTCTTTTGAATGCTTTCATAATCCTGTACGAATGCCGGATTTCGAAGCCGTTTTTCTTCCGGTATGGATGCCCACCATTTGCCATATACTTCTGCCTGCGATGATCCTCCGGCCTGGCTCCAGATCAACGCATAATCAGGGCGTGATGCAAGCCAGAATATACCTTTGCTGCGCACTACGTTTCCCGGAAATTCCATCTGTACAAAATTCCAAAATCGCTCAGGATGAAACGGACGATGGTCGCGAAAGACAAACGAGCTGATGCCGTACGTTTCTGTTTCAGGTAGATGCTCGTTGTTCAGCTCACGAATCCACCCGGCTGCCTGCGAAGCTTTTTCGTAATTGAAAGCCTGCGTATTCAGTATCGCATGCGGATCAACCACACCAAACTTCGACCGGATGATGCGGGCTTCCGGATTTAACCGGGTTAGCATGCCTTCCAGCAACTTCACTTCATGTTCTGAAACCAGGTCTGTTTTGTTCAGCACCATTACATTGGCAAACTCGATCTGCTCTGTGAGCAGGTTTACAACGGTGCGCTGGTCTTCTGTATCTGCTGTGAGATTGCGCTTTAGCAACGTATCGGCACTGCCGAAATCGCGAAAGAAGTTAAAGGCATCTATCACCGTTACCATGGTATCAAGCCGGGTAATCGCAGAAAGATCATACAATGCTTCACCTGTATAAAAGCTGAATGTTTGCGCTACGGGAACAGGCTCTGATATACCGGTGCTTTCTACCAGCAGATAATCAAAGCGATCTTTGCTTCACCAGCTTTTGTATTTCGCGGATCAGATCATCGCGCAGCGTACAACAAATACAACCGTTGCTCAGCTCTACCAGCTTCTCTTCCGTACGTGACAGTTGTACGCTGTTGGCAACCAGGCGCGCATCAATGTTTACTTCACTCATATCGTTTACAATAACGGCTACCTTCAATCCCTGCCGGTTGTTCAGCACGTGATTCAACAGTGTAGTTTTACCGGCACCTAAAAATCCGGACAATACGGTAACCGGCAATCTGTGTTTGCCTTTGCGTTTTAGAAGATTGATCATAATTATGGACTATATCTGTTTGAAGAGGAATATCAGGTTATTTGATCAGCGTAGCATCTTTCAGTATGAAATTCATGTGCTCGATGTCTTTATCGTTGAGATATAGTATACCTTTTATGGTAACGATCTGATCGGCCTTGAGCTTTGGAGGTTTTGTTTTGAGATATACTTCGGCTACCGAAGCAGGACCGGCACCTCCACAGAAAAAGCAGGTGGACGATGGAAATTTGGAAACTATCACCACGCGCGGATCATTAAAGTCCATTGGCAGATAATGTCCTCTCAATTCAAACACCTTCCCTTCGTATGCACGAATCCGGCTGTCGAAGAAAGGATAGAGATAGTAGGTATTGTCTTCCTTACTAAGTTTTTCGGTAAACTTTACTTTCGCAAACACATCCCATCCATCCGCAGGATCGCCCGGCCCATGCCACCACCCTGCAGAAAGCATGAGTCCTATTATTATCGGGTACTTCATAGATGCAACATAGTTGCAAATATAGAATCTTAAATCATAAATGCAACAACATTGCATTTATGATCTTTGATTAAAAACAGGCTGAAGCGCTTAACCAGACAGCATTACAGCTCCCGGAACCAGGCATCAGTTGCTTCGGCCAGCTCGGCTACCACATCTTTCTTACCGGCTTTAAAGGAATGGTCGGCACCTTCGAAGCGCACGAGTTTAGCGGTGGGCAATTTTGAACATACACTATTGATCAGCTCCCACTCTGCCAGCGCATCGCGCGAGCCTTGCAGAAACAGCATGGGCAACGTGATGTGTTGCAGATGTTCAGCGCGCTCAATAGAAGGATCGCCTGCGGGATGCAACGGAAATCCGTAGAACACAATGCCGCGTATTGCATCAAATGATTTTTTAGCAAGGAGTTGTGACGTCATGCGACCGCCAAACGATTTGCCACTCACCAGCAACGGATATTGTTTATAGGTCGATCCTGCATAGTGAATAACCTGCTCGATGGTTTTGTGTGCAACGGCAGGTGAATCGGGTCTTTTCTTTCCCTGCTCGATATAGGGAAAATTATACCGGATAGTGCCAATGGATAATTTAGCCAGTGCATGAGCAAGCTTTAGCATAAAGACGTGTGTCATGCCAGCCCCTGCACCATGAGCCAGCAGCATCATTGCTTTCATGGAAGGTGGTTCCAATATGCTGGCCGATACTTCTCCTATACTTTCGGAGACAACGATGGTATGATCTCTTTCTACAACTTGTGGTTCTTTCATAAGGGAAATCTACTAAAAAAGAACCATGTGTTGTATAGTATCTTACATATAGCTGACCATCAGTCTACTTACTCACCAATACAGCATCGGTAAGAATGAAGTTAACGTGATCCATATTTTCAGCGTTTAACTTCAGTTTTCCTTTAACAGTGATCAGATCATCCACCTGAAATTTCCGGGGATCTTTCGCAAAATTCACTTCCGCTATTGACTCGGGGCCACCGCCTCCACAGAAGAAACACTGACTCATCGGGTATTTGGAAATGATAATATAGGTGCCATCTTCCGGAGCGAACGGAACATAGAAACCCTGTATGGTAATCTCCTTACCTTCCAGCGCTTTGATATCGGGTGGAAATGTTGGATAGAAAAGATACTCTCCCAGCTTCTCGTAGTATTTAGGTTCAAACTTGGTTTTGGCAAAGTTTTCCCACATATCAACTTTGCCTTGTGCCAGTATACTTGCTGCGCACAAAACCATGGCTATTAATAAACTACCTTTTTTCATACTATATTTTTTCATGCTTTACGGCTACTATCTAAAAACATCCGTTATCTGCTAATTTCCTGCCAGTACTTTCGAAATGTCGGTGCGATACGCTTGTATAGCCGGTATTACTGCCGATATCATTCCTAACAACAAACTTCCACCCAAAATTATCCACTCCTGGTTATAGAACACAAAACCATCTATACCCGCCTTTCGTGTTTCTTCCACCAATCCGGAGAGCAGCACCAGCACGCCATGCCCCATTACAAGCCCAAGTATACTTCCGAATAATGTAAGCACACTCCCTTCCAGTAAAATGGAAACAAACAGCTTGGTACGGGAAGCTCCCATCGAGCGCATAATGGCCAGGTCATAGCGCCGTTCTTTCAGTGAATTATAGAGAGCTATAAAAATGCTGAGCCCGGAAATCACAATCAGCACATACGCAAAGCCCATGAGTATATCTACTCCTATGCCCATAATCGAAAACAATCGTGCCGTTTCAAATGCAGGCGAAGCAGCCTGCAAACTGCTTTGTGAATTTACCAGTCTCGGTAACTGAATCGCTCCCATAGGCGATCGGTATTGTATAAGCATGGAGGTAATTTCTTTTACCGAATCTCCTTTCGCTACAGAAGACACCAGCGGTGAAGGTATAAAACCTGTTGCAGGTGCTGATGTTTCATGCTCCTCGTGTTCTTCTTCGCCATGTTCTTCGTGCATCTCCCACACGCTTTCTACATTTGTTAAGATTAAATTATCCAACACACTGTTGGTACGCTTCATCACTCCCTTTACGATATATTGATGATCGTTGTGTGTATGACCTCCATCGGCAAGACCGTGCGCACTCGCAAATGTATCGCCTATTTTTAAGTGCGTGAGTTCCGCCACGTTGGCACCAATGGTAACGTCCAGTGTTTTGCTCCACCAATCGCCTTGTGCCAGTGCTGCTTTGTAAAGTTCAGCATAGGCATGCGATGTACCGATGATTCTGTAGGATTGATAACTATCGCCCAGCGCCAGGGGTATAGCGCGCTTTACCAGGCGATGTTTGGCAAAACGCTCGGCTTCTTTCAGCTTGATGTTACCCGTAGGAAAATCGATGTGAAAGATATTGCAGAGAATAAGCTGCAGCGGACTGCCTTTGGCTCCTACCACAAGATCTATACCCCGTGCATTATCGGTAATTTTTTGTTCGAGCTGTCTATTGAACAGCAAGAGTATGGTAATAACAGCAATGCCCAGCGACAGCAACATGATGTTGATGGCTGTATTGAGCGGCCTTGCTTTCAGGTAATTCCAAACAAGTATAAAAATTGACATGATGATCGTATTGTTAGTTACCTGATGTTAACCGGATTTGTTTGGATATCTTTTCTTTGAGGCGCTGGTCGTGCGTGGCTACCAGTAACGTTGATTGATTTTGTGAAGCTACATCCATTAACAAATGAATGACGCGGTCGCAGTTCTTATCGTCTAACGCAGAGGTCGGTTCATCGGCAAAGATGATCGAAGGCTTGTTCAACACGGCACGCGCAATGGCTACGCGTTGTGCCTGGCCGTGACTAAGTTGTGTTACGCTGCTCTTTCGTTTTTCCGTAAGTCCTAAACCGGATAGTACTTCGGTAATTCTTTCTTCGTTAATCCTGATGCCGGCGAGGTACGGTGCCATCATCAGATTTTTCTCAACGGTTAATGCCGGTATCAGATGATTGCGTTGAAAAATAAAACCTATATGTTGCCCGCGAAAACGATCGAGCGATGTTTCCGATAATTGCGACAGCTCTGTATGGTCTACCTGCACAGAACCTGTGTAATGGCGCAGCAAACCTCCGAGCAAATGCAGCAGTGTTGTTTTACCACTGCCAGATTCACCCAGCAGCAAACAATGCTCACCTTTTGCCACTGTAAAATCCGGGAACCGGATAGCATTGCCGGCAGTATAATGAAATGAAAGGTTGTGAACCGAAATCATAGTATACAGATTGCGCTCCAATTTAGGCGCGATGTTGAAAATAAAAAACCTTCCTGTGATCAGCGGAAGGTTCTGTTTTATGGAATCGTTATTTATTTCCGGTCTTTCTCTTTACTGCCGGCATAGAGTTCATATTCCAGCAAGCGGCAATCAAGTTTGGCATTATAAAACTCAACTCTTCTGCTTGCCCGGAGTCCGATCTTCTTGGCCAGATTGAGATTACCGGTAAAAATGTAACCTGTATATCCTTTGCATTTCTGCTTTAAAAAATCGCCGATACGGGAATACGTTTCTTCGAGCGACTGTACTTCTCCCAAACGCTCGCCATACTCAGGGTTGAAATATATCACACCACTTTTTCCTTCGGGAACCGCAGTAAGCGCGAAGTCGCACTTACTAAACCGGATGAACCGTTCAACGCCGGCTACACCTGCATTGACCTTTGAAATGTTAACAGCATCTTCACTAATGTCGGTAGCCTCTATCAGTAAATCCGGTATATCTTTTATCTGTTCTTCCAACATACGTTTTTCCTTCTCGTATAGGGAAGCATCGTAATTTTTTACGTGCATAAAAGCATAGTTGCTGCGATATAATCCGGGGCGCCTGTTGGTGGCAATCAATACGGCCTCGATCGCTACCGTACCGGAACCACACATCGGGTTAATGAACGGTGACTGACGATCCCACTTTGTTGCCATGATCGTAGCCGATGTCAACGCTTCAAGCATCGGTGCCTTGCCCGGAATTTTCCGATAACCATGCTTGGCGAGTGTCTCTCCTGATGTATCGATAAATACTTCGGCATGATCATCTTTCCAGAACAAATGAATCACCGCACCGGTAAGATCAGGCCCGGAATCAGGACGTATACCAACCTCTCTTCGAAAGCGATCTGCTATAGCATCCTTTACTTTTACATTCACAAACATGTCATTGTTTACTGTGAACTGGTCTACATTGCTGGTTACGGAAATATACCCGTTACTATCGAGTATCTTTTCCCAGGGAATGGTGATCAGCACTCGGTATAATTCTTCCGGATGCCTGGCGCGAAAAGTTTTGATGGAATAATGTACCTGGCTTGCACAGCGCAGGTTCAGGTTCAGGCGAATACAATCTGCCGCAGTTCCTTTCAGCTCCACACCTGTTTGAAATGTGCGCTCTGTAGAGTAGCCAAGCTCCTCCACTTCCTGTTCCAGGTAAGGTGCGAGTCGTTTGTTACAGGTAATGATAATGCGGCTTTCTTCGGTAAAAATATTCATGGGTGCAAAGATGCTTGAATAATTTTCACCTGCATTATTGCACGTACCGGATTTCCTTCAGATCAAATACCTGTACGGCACCATCGTCACGCTGCACCTGCAGTTTGCCGCTTTCATCCAGCCCGGTAATGGTGCCTATAAAGTTTTTTTCCTGTGCTTCAAAAAGATGTTGCTCGTCTTTCCAATACAAAACCTTCAGATAGTCTTGGCGAAGTTTCTCCAGTTGATTTTGTCGCAGCTGCATATAGCGCGCTTCTATACATGGCAGCAACACCTGGAGTTCATCTTCCAAAACATACCGGCTGCCGGTAATCTGGTGCAGCGAAGTAGCGGTGCTTACACCAAACTGCTCCTGGTTTACGTTTATACCCATACCAGCAATGGAATTAGAGAATCTGTTTCCCTGTAATTGATTCTCGATCAGGATGCCGCACACTTTTCTTCCGGCTGCTATAATATCGTTTGGCCATTTGATGTGACTATTGGTAATTTTTTTTATTACCAGGTAATCGTGAACAGCCAGTGCTGTTATGATGTTAAGGAAGAACTGATCTTTGACAAGCAAGAAGCCGGGCTTGAGAATTAGCGAGAAGGTAAGATTACTTCCGGGTGCTGCTTCCCACGAATTTCCACGTTGCCCACGACCTGCCGTTTGATTATTGGTAATTACTAAAGTACCTTCCGGTGTGGATGGTTGCTGGCATAGTTGCAGGGCAAGCGTGTTGGTGGAATGACATTCCGGCACAAAAACAAGGTTCTTCCCTATGAAAAGGGTATTGGCAGGGATTTTATACAAGGTATTTTGATTAATTTTGAGGGTTAATCTAAAAACGAATATAGTTTAATGGCAAAAAAAAGGAAGGGAGCCAATTCAGAAAAGCTGAGTGAAGTGATTGTGAAAGGCATGCAGGAAAAAAAAGCATCGGACATCGTTGTAATGGATCTTCGAAAAGTTAAAAATGCAGTGGCCGACTTCTTTATAGTTTGCTCCGGTAACTCCGATAAACAACTGGATGCAATTGCCGACTCCATCGATGCAGAAGTCTTTAAAGCCCTGAAAGAAAATCCCTGGCACGTTGAAGGAAAAAACAATAAAGAGTGGATGCTCCTCGACTATACCGATGTAGTCGCACATGTTTTTAGAAAAGACCGCCGGGAATTCTATGCCCTCGAACGTCTTTGGGGCGATGCCGAGATCACCGAAATCGAAGGCGACTGAACTAAATGCTTTTTAACTCGTTAATGATTTGATATTTTTAAAAAATTGATTCAATAAATTAGATAATGGCTGACAAGAAAGAAAATAATAAACCGCTATTGCCCACCAAACCACCGAAGGGTAATTACCAGATCTGGGTAATTATCGCAACGATAGCCGTGATCTTTGGTGTGATGTACTTCAATTCTGCCAATAGTCTGAAAGAAGTTGACTATGACGAGTTCAAGCAGATGGTGAAAAGCGGTGATGTACGCAAAGTTACTTTGGTGCAGAATCAGAAGTTTGTAGAAGTTACTCTAACACAAAGCGCTCTTCAGAACGCCAAATACAAGCAGGATATTACTTCCGGACCACTGGGCAACAACAACTCAGGCCCGCACTTTATTTTACGCGTGGTAGATGCCGGTAATTTTGACCAGGAGTTTCGCACCTTCAAGGATAAACTTCCCGATGGACAAAAGCCAGAGTATAAATCTGAAGATCGCGGTGATTACGTAAGCCAGTTGTTCCAGTGGGGACTTCTCTTCCTGCTGCTGTTTGGATTCTGGATGCTGATGCGCAGAATGACGGGTGGCGGTGGCCCCGGCGGACAGATTTTTAATATCGGTAAATCGAAAGCTGCACTCTTCGATGCAGAGAATAAAGTAAAGATCACCTTCGACAATGTAGCCGGACTGGATGAAGCCAAAGAAGAGGTAAAAGAGATTGTAGACTTCCTGAAGAACCCGGGCAAGTTCACCAAACTGGGTGGTAAAATACCAAAAGGTGCGTTGCTGGTAGGCCCTCCGGGAACCGGTAAAACCTTGCTTGCAAAAGCAGTAGCCGGTGAAGCCGGTGTTCCATTCTTTTCACTGTCAGGTTCTGACTTCGTAGAGATGTTTGTGGGTGTGGGTGCTGCCCGTGTTCGCGACCTCTTTAAACAAGCAAAAGAAAAAGCTCCTTGTATCGTGTTTATCGATGAGATTGATGCGATTGGTCGTTCACGCGGCCGTGGTCAGTTACCCGGTGCCAACGATGAGCGTGAAAATACATTGAACTCACTGCTCGTGGAGATGGATGGCTTTGCTACCGACTCTGGTGTAATCATTCTGGCCGCTACAAACCGCCCGGATGTATTGGATTCAGCGCTGTTGCGTCCAGGCCGTTTCGATCGCCAGATCAGCATTGATAAGCCGGATATTGTAGGTCGTGAAGCGATCTTCAAAGTACACCTGAAGCCTATTAAGCTCGATCCGAGTGTTGATGCTAAAAAGCTTTCTGCACAAACACCAGGCTTTGCCGGTGCTGAGATCGCCAACGTCTGTAACGAAGCTGCCCTGATTGCTGCCCGCAGAGATAAGAAGGCTGTGGATATGCAAGACTTCCAGGACGCGATAGACCGCGTGATTGGTGGTCTTGAAAAGAAGAACAAGATCATTTCTCCGGAAGAGAAAAAGATCGTTGCCTTCCACGAAGCAGGCCACGCAGTAGCAGGCTGGTTCCTGGAACATGCCGATCCATTGGTTAAAGTTAGCATCGTACCGCGTGGTGTAGCAGCACTGGGTTACGCACAATATTTACCGAAAGAACAGTTCCTCTATCAAACTGAGCAGATGCTGGATGAGATGTGCATGGCTTTCGGAGGACGCGCTGCTGAAGATATCGTGTTTGGTAAAATATCGACCGGAGCGTTGAGCGACCTGGAACGCATCACCAAGATGGCGTACAGCATCGTAACGATCTACGGTATGAACAAAGAGATCGGTAACATGTCGTTCTACGATTCAAAAGCGAATGACTACTCGTTCCAGAAACCATACTCAGAAGCAACCTCTGAGAAGATCGATAAGGAAGTGAAGCGCATCATCGACGAAGCATACGAACGCACCAAGTCACTATTGATGCAGCATCGTCAATACCTTGATGTAATTGCCAAGGAGCTGCTTGAAAAAGAGATACTGTTCCAGGCCGATCTCGAACGCCTGATCGGTAAACGTCCGTTTGAAAAGCTGACAACGTACCAGCAATTCACAAACGGTCAGGGTAAATATGAGAAGAAACAGCAAGAGAGTGAGCAACCCGGTGTTGACCCCACTCCTACCCTGGAAGGCGACAAACCGGACGAGCTTACCGGAAGCGCGGTTTAATTACCAGAAGAATAAACTTATTTTTGAACTCAGGTACCCAGGTGCCTGAGTTTTTTATTTCCAGGCAAATCCCACTTCCCGAAGGAGATGGTATTTACCTGAAATAACGTTTTATTGCATATCGATTAATAAGGATCATTACACCATTTTCGCGGTCATGGCTTCATGTAAAACTGTATTCAAATGTTCTGCTAAACAAGGCAGGAACTTTGCGTGAAGAATGGCTTGCCATCAACATTATGCTCGAAAAAATCTCAGCTCTGAACAACAAAAAGATATTCTTCGCTTCCGATTTTCACCTGGGTGTGCCTGATTATGAAACAAGCCTTGCCCGCGAAAAGCGAATCGTTGCCTGGCTGGATTCTGTTAAAGACGAAGCACACACCATTTATCTGCTGGGCGATATTTTTGATTTCTGGTTCGAGTATAAACATGCCATTCCGAAAGGATATATACGCCTGTTGGGAAAACTCGCAGAGCTGCGCGATGCCGGTATACCCATTGCATTCTTTACCGGAAACCATGATATGTGGATGTTCGATTACTTTCCAAAAGAGTTGAACATTCCAATATACCGCGAACCCCTTGTATTGGAAGTGGGTACGCAAAAATTATTGATCGGCCACGGCGATGGATTGGGGCCGGGTGATCACTTCTATAAGTTTTTAAAGAAGTTCTTCAACAGCCGTTTTTGCCAATGGTTGTTTGCCCGCATCCATCCCAACCTCGGCATAGGCATTGCCAATTACTGGTCGAAGAACAGTCGCATCAGCAATATGAAGCGGGAAGAAAATTACCAGGGCAACGAAGGTGAATTTCTGTGGGTATATTGCAATGAGCTCGAAAAGCAAAACCATTATGACTACTATATATTTGGTCATCGTCATTTACCGCTCGATCTTCCTATAGGCGAGAGCAGCCGGTATATCAATACAGGTGAGTGGGTAAATTTCAATACCTACGCCGTATACGATGGCAAAACAGTAGCGCTTAAAACCTTTGAAATGTGATGAACCGACCTATGCATAAACGCTATACCCTTTGCTTTACGTTGCTGCTGCTGATTAGCCTGCACACGGTGGTATTGGCGCAGAAGAAAGTAAAGACACTGGAAGTAAGCGATACCATTGTATCTGCCTGGGTAGACCGGCCCGGTGAGCTTTATATACTTACCGCGCAAGGACAGTTACAGAAATTTGATGCGGATGGAAAATTACTGAGTGTATACAGTAACAAACCTTCACCTACACTTTTTGATCCACGCGATGGTAGTCGGTTGTTTGCCTTCTTCCGCTCCGAACGTCAATATGATCTGATGGGTCCCTCGCTGCAAATCATGCAGACTTTTACAATCGATTCGGCTGCAGCGGTAGATCCATGGCTTGCCTGCATGGCTGGTGACCACGATGTATGGATACTGGATGCGGCTGACTGGAGTCTTAAAAAGATCAACACGCAGGCAGGCTCTGTAATGGTAGAAGAATTACTGCCTGCTAAACCCGATCGTAAAAAAAGCGCCTGCACTTTCCTCCGCTCTTATCAGGGCTTCGTCTTTTTGCTGGATACAACGGAAGGGATATTGATTTTTAACAGCGTAGGCAAGCTTGTAAAAACATTACCGGTAAAGCATATACAATACTTTAACTTCCTGGGCGAAGAACTCTATTACCTCGACAACGACCGCCTGAAGTTCTTTGATCTGTTCACAACTGAAGCACGCGAACAGAAACTGCCATCAGCCGCCACCATAGGGCTACTCACCGATGAGCGAATGTTCCTGATTAAACACAAATCCATTGATATTCTGTATGCACCGCGTGAATAACGAACCTGGCCATAAATCTGATAAAGGCTTTTCAAACTGTTCAGTTTTGAACATCTTTGTACATCCAAGAACATGAGCTGTTGCATAAACACAGTAAAAAGGCATATTTTCCACTTGGCATAAAATTTCTATTCAAAAGCGTTTCACCTAAATTCTATACCTATTGTGAATCCGGAAGGCGGCAAAATTCTGATGATCGATGACGATGAGGATGTCCTCCTCGCAGCAAAGATGTTATTGAAGAAGCAAGGTCATCATGTAATCATTGAAAAGAATCCCAAGAAAATTCCTTTCCTCTTACATAACGACACCTACGATGTTATTCTGCTGGACATGAATTTCAGCAAAGACATTACGAGTGGCAAAGAAGGCTTCTATTGGCTGGAACAGATACTCGGTCATGATCCTTCTGCCGTGGTAATTCTTATCACCGCATTCGGCGATGTAGAGATGGCTGTACGTGCGCTGAAAGCAGGTGCCACAGACTTCATTCTGAAGCCGTGGCAAAACGAAAAGCTTGTAGCCACTATATCTACAGCCATACGCCTGAAGCAGTCGTACAACGAAGTAGATAAGCTGAAGAAGGCGAAGGAAATGCTCGAAGAACAGATCAGCAGACCTTTCGGGGAGATCATCGGGCAAAGCAAAGCGATACAGGAAGTATTTACGCTGATCGATAAGGTCGCCAAGACGGATGCCAATGTATTGATATTGGGCGAGAACGGAACCGGTAAAGAACTGATAGCACGCGCCATACACCAGCGCTCACTGCGCAAAGACAACAGCTTTGTATCGGTAGATATGGGCGCCATTACAGAAACGCTTTTTGAGAGTGAGCTCTTCGGCCATAAGAAAGGCGCGTTTACCGATGCGCGGGAAGATCGCCCCGGAAGATTTGAACTTGCCAACAACGGAACACTCTTCCTCGATGAGATCGGCAATCTGAGCATGAGTCTTCAAAGTAAATTACTCAGTGCCTTGCAGTCGCGACAGGTAACGCGCGTTGGTGCTAACCAACCTATACCGGTAAATATACGCCTGATATGCGCCACCAACATGCCGCTGCACAAGATGGTGCAGGAAGGTACATTCAGACAAGACTTGCTATACCGCATTAACACCGTAGAGTTGCACGTGCCTCCGTTGTGCGACCGCGTGGAAGATATTCCATTGCTGGCACAACATTACCTGAACTACTACGCAAAAAAATATCACAAGCATGTAACTGCTATTACTCCTGAAGCTCTCGACAAGCTGAAACGCTATGCATGGCCCGGCAACATACGGGAGCTGCAGCATGGCATTGAACGCGCAGTAATCATGACCGACTCTGCTACATTACAGGAAAGCGACTTCCTGTTAAGCCGCACGGTATCATCCAATACAACCAACAACACCCTGAACCTGGATGAGGTAGAGAAGAGCGCCATTGTAAAAGCATTGAACATGCACAACGGAAATATCTCCAAGGCGGCCGATGAACTCGGACTTACCCGTGCATCGCTATACCGGCGAATGGAAAAATACGGCATCTGATAACACAAAATAATTATCACAACATGGCAAGCCAGGGTTATACAGCCCTGGCTTCTTTATTTAACCCGCTGTCGCAAAATGTTGCATGTAATTTGAACAAAGTCAGCTAATTCCACACCAACATGCGGTTACAATTCTTCCATTTATACGATAAGTTATCATACAGGCGTGTTAATCTATTCCGGTAAAACCGTCTCGTTTATTGGTTGTTTTTTAAATTTTATTGTACATTATAATATCCATCCGCGGCATCATGCACTGGCTTAGATTCACTTGTACGCTTATTATCGTCTGCAGTCTCACTGCCTGTGTAGATTCCGATTACACGGTTTCTATCAATCAGAAGAAAGCTATATTCACGTTTCTGAACGACTCTCTCAAATTCTGCTACGGTTCGTCTAAGGATTCTATTGTGCTTTGTACACGCATTCAGGTCCATCAAGCGCTTAAAAATGTATCTGCATCAGACCGAGCCAAAAAAATATGGCTATACTTTGGTGAAGCACACTCGTTATCGGAAAGTGGGCTGGGTGAAGAAGCAATGAAAGTCATCAACGCTATATTGCCGGAAACAGAAGACTACGATTTTCTGTATGAGCGTGCGGAGCTCCTCACCTTGCGCAGCTTTATAAACACCAATCATTTCAACCTGCAACTGGCAGCATATGATGCATATCTGGCAGCCGATATATTTGATGAGCTGAAGCTTCCCGATGAAGACGCCTCAAAGCGCCTTGCCATTGCCAACCTGCAATTCAACACCGGCAATTATGAATTGGCAATTGAAAATGCCCAACGCGCTGTAGAACTATATAAAAAAGCTGTGAACCTGCGGCGTGAAGACAGCGTGTGTGTGATCAATGCGTTTAATACGCTGGGCATGTCGTATATGAATTTGAATAAGGCCGACAGTGCCGCCATGAACTATGCACAGGCCTTACCCCTGACGCGAAATATTCACAGCAAGATATGGGAAGGACTGGTCCGGGGAAGTATGGCACGCGTGGACTATGTGCATGGTAACCTGGATTCCGCCCAGGCCAAGTACGAACAGGAACTAAGAGTATGCCTGGAGCACAGCGAAAAAGCAGCTGCCGGAAGATCACTCACAGGCCTTGCTGACATATATACCAGGAAAAAAGAATATGCTAAGGCCAAGATATACTACGACAGTGCCTGGAAGCTAATGCAACAGGAAAGAAGACCTGCTATCTGGATCGATTACTTTAAAAGTCTGCATGCCTGGTTTAAATTTACCAAGCAGTATGACTCTGCACACATCACGTTCGAAAAATATATATCACTTCGCGACTCCGTACAAAGTCCGCAACGCTTGCAACTCATACGCTTGCAACGACAAATGCAGTTTGAAAAACAACTTAGCTTATTGCGCACAGAAAATGAATTAAAGAAAAGCGAGCTCAACACCAGTCGCATATTTATTACATCATTTGTAGTAGTGCTCGTACTGTTGTGTATACTGTTATATATTATCCGCAGAAATTACCGAAAGATCAGTGCGCTGAACAGCGACCTGGAAAACAAAGTAAAGACACGCACTGCTGAGCTCGTGCGGCTTAACAGCGAACTCGACACATACCTGTACCGAGCCTCGCACGATGTGCGCAGACCGATCCTTAGCATTATTGGCCTCGGGCAACTGGCCGGTCTCACCCATGACGAAAATGAACGCAAAGCCATTCAGCAAAAAATAGACAACACGGCACGCGATATGGACAAGATGCTCTCGAAGATACACATGGCATATGAGCTCGATAAGCTGGAGGGCATTCAGTCGGTAAACATCCGGGAGTATATTGGAACACTTGTGGAGCAATTTAAAGGACTGTATCCGTTTATAACCTTTACCACCGAGATTGAGAACAATGTGATTGTAAGTGCCAATCTCAAATTGTTGGATATAGTCTTTATCAACATTCTGGAAAACGCCTGCATCTTTAACAACCGCACGAACCCGGAGATAGCGATCCGCACCTATCGCACGCAGGATTTTGTGGAGATATACTTCCGCGACAATGGCATTGGCATAGATCCGAAATACCAGGAATCAATCTTTAATCCCTATACCCGCTATAGCGATCGCTCTGTGGGCAGCGGCCTCGGCCTGCACCTGGTGCAAAAAGCCTTGCAAAAACTAAACGGCCTGGTTGCTGTAGAAAGTACACTATACATCGGAACTGAATTTAAAATTATACTACCAGCCTATAAAAACAACTTATCGCATGCTGAAGCAGTGTGGAGTACGAAGAAAGAATTTTAGTATCCCATCAGCATATAGTATCCTGTCAGAAAGTCTTCTGACGCATGATTAGCATCAACCAAATGTATGAGTATCGTTAAGAGAATCTATTGATAAATTTTTCTATTCCTAAAGCATCCGGAAACCAGTAATCCGATGGATTCAACTTCAACACCTCAATACTCCAACACTTCAATACTCAACACCTAAACACTTTATTTAATTTCCTCAAAAAATTCTCCCACATTCCACCCGCTGATCGAAACAAGCGGTATAATTTTCTCGCCTTCCGAACGGTATTCCAGGTATATCGTTTTTTGTGCGCCTGGTGTCAACGATATATAATTGTCGCTGTAGAATGTAGGTAACAGACGTTTTCGTGTTTTAGAATCGATCAGTGATATGCGGTTGAAGAACGCTACGGGACCGCTTGAGAAGTTAGACAATTTCAATTCTATTTTTCCTTCGCTAAGCCACTTGGCTTCTGCCTGTATCTGGGCCGTCTTCATCTGGTTGAGCCCGGTATAAATACCATTGGCATCGGGCAGCCAGTAAAAATTTTCACTTAGTATCTGTTTGTTCAGGTCGAGCAGCTGCAGCGACAGGAACACACCTTTTTCTTTACGGAGCGCAGACACGATGCTCTTCAGCGCGAGGAATTTCTTGGAGGTTGTAGGCTCTACGCCTACAAAAACCTGCGATAGTAAGCTGTCTTTTCCATTCATGTCGTATGTTTTGATAACTAACATTAGATCACGATATGCATGCACCGTATGATTTGCCACCATCACCATTCCATCGGTTGGGTTATACATTATGTGAAGTGGTTCACTTCCATGTTTTAATCCATACAGGCATGCGTTGGGGTCGAGATAATAGTCGTACATCTGCCCTCGCAGCGCTGTCCACGGGTTTTGCGTCTTCCAGATAATCGCCCCGGTATACCATTCCCACATGTGCGCGCTGTATCCTTCCATGAGTGCCCTGTACTGGTCGTAGTTTACAAACTGTGCTTTAGCAGCAAAGTCTTTCAAATCTTTCGGCTCGCCATAGGGCGCTATATATTGATTATAGCCGATATATTTATGATACTCCCACACCGGATCAACCTTGTCAGGATAGCTTGGTGCTACCAGGTGATCTTGCGGTATAAATCGCGTGAGTGATTCATAATCACCCGTGCCGACAGAACCGATCTCTGAGTTGAACGGGAAGGTTCGATGTTCCCAAAAATATTCGATCGGTTGTATACCGTACGGCCCATCGCCATTGCCACCAAAGGCATTGAACGACATGCTATCGGAGTTCGAATACTCTACAAACCAGCGTGTGCCATCCAGTACAGGAAGTATATCATCGCGTAGTGGCGTAAGTATATCTTCCGGTGGCGTGATCTCGTTCCCGCCACACCATATTCCCAAGGATGCGTGGTTACGGATCATCTTGATCTGATCCTCTGCCGAGATGAGAAACAGCGCATGATCATCCGGATATCTCCTGCGTGTCCACTGGTCTTCTTTTTTCTTCGGATCAACCCAGCGGCCATTGCAATCGCCCGACATCCAGAAATCCTGCATCACCAGTAGTCCATATTTATCGCAAGCCTGGTAAAACTCCGGTCGTTCGATCAACGCACCGCCCCACACGCGAATGAGGTTTAGATTCATATCGCGGTGAAATCGTACTTCTGCATCATAGCGCGCATCAGTAAAACGAAGCATAGCGTCAGATATAATCCAGTTTCCACCTTTAATAAAAATCGGCTGGCCATTTACCATGATCTGCCGGCTCCGGGTGTTTTCATTCCACGGTGTTTGTATTTCCCGAACGCCGACAAAAACATTCTCATCATCAGACAGGCTTTTGCCATCGGTCAGAAACTGGAGCTTCAAAGTATATATATACTGATCGCCATAACCATTGGGCCACCACAGCTTTGGGTCCTTAAATGTATAATCCGGAAATATTGCGGTTATTGTGGCCGATGGCGGAATAGTAATCTTCTTTGATACTTTATTCCCATCCAGCATATATTGTACTACACCGGTTATACTCGTTGAGGTTGGATTTACCAGCTCCACAGAAGCTTTGATAATTGCAGGAGCCTGTTCGCCTTCCGGATATCGCTTGCCCGAAACCCGGGTAACAATATGCGGGTTTGCCAACCGGATGGCATGTGTTTTTTCGATATATACTTTATCCCATATACCTGTGTTGCGATCGCGTATAGGTTGTATCCAGTCCCATCCTGCTACATATTGATGCGAAATGTTGCGGGCAATAGTGCCATCACCACCTTGTCCACCATTGGGATTGCCGGCAGGATCGGGTGGATATACAATTACAGCCAACCGGTTATTACCATCGGCAGCAAGGTAGTGCGAAATATTATATACCTGCCGCAGAAACATACCGGCATGGGTTGCAGCGTTCAGCTTCTTCCCGTTCAGGTATATTTCACAACGATAATTTACACCGCGCAAGTGCAACCAGACCTGCTCATCTGTTAACGCTTTTTCTTTAAAATCTTTTACAAACCAATAGGTATATCGGGCAGCGCCTGTAGTATATATATCGGGTATCTTTTCGTTGTTGAGGCCATAAAAAGGATCGGGTACCTGCTTATTATCCAGTAATGTGGTGAGTACTGTTCCCGGTACGCGCGCAGGCATCCAGTCTGTCGTTGGGTATGATGGAAGGGATAATGCTGTTCCTTCGGCTTTTACCTCGCTAATATTTTTACATTTCCAGCCGCTATTGAGTTCATACAGATTTTGTGCCCCGGCAACCGGGAAAATACAGATGGAGACAATTGTTACCAGCAACTTGGTGTGTAAAGCTCTCTTCATAGCTTCAAGCTTTTGAATCCTCCAGCCCTTCCCATTACAGAAGGGCAAAGAGGACTCCCAAACCCAACTACGAACACAGACGTTACCAATAACTGTGACGTAGCTCTGTTCATAAACGGATGAAGGGTATAATTCTAATCCGGTAACTAAATATTTATTTAGATGCTATAACAGCTTCTTGCTGCTATAGCGTGAGAAATGGTGCGATAAACAACACGATTATTGCATCTGCCTGCGCAGCGACCGGAGAGCCTTGAACACTGCATTGTAAACAGATTGAATGGTAATGCCTAACTCATCTGATATTTCTTTATTTGATAGTTCTTTGTAGAACTTCATGTGAAGCAGCTTTTGCTGATGGCCCGACAACGTACTAAGCGCTTTTTCTATTTTTTCTTTCTGCCAGTGTGCCACCTCTTCTTCAAGCAAGGCAACATCTTCCTGATCAAAGCTCATAACATCGTCTTCCGTTTTCAGTCGCATGTGCGGCGACTTCAATACATCGAGTAATTTTCGTTTGAGTGAAGTGAAGAGATAATATTTAATGGATGTCGTTTCGTTCAGATTCTCGCGGTTGTTCCAGATTTTCACAAACAACTCCTGAATACAATCTTTGATCAGTTCCTGATCCGAGCTAAGTTTCCTGCCATAATTATAGAGCGCAAAAAAATACTTACGGTAAATAGTGGCATAGGCAGCGATATTGCCCGACTTGAACTCTTTCCAAAGAATATAGTCATTCATGGAGATTGAACGGCCATCAGCCGTTGCTGGCCGGTAATTTTCCAAAGGGTGAGCTGCTTCCATAGCGTTGAGGTTTGAGGTTCAGGTCTGGATATCACTTCATTCTCAGGCATACATATTTCCGTGTGCGGAAACAGTTATACAAAATCGACATTTTAAAGCTAAAAATAAAATATGACCGACACATTTATTTCCGTCACCAAATAATCTTTGGAATAACCGGGATACTTCTCGAAAAACCAGCAGACACCGTCTTTTTATACATTCCCCCGAAAATTTATGTGCGTGTGTTCATGGCGTGGAATTTACCAAGCAGAACATGGACAGGGTTTTACTACCCCATAAATTCATGGACTACCAGTTCATTACCTCTATATGGTTTGTTTTGTATTAAAATTAATACCCCAATATATAGTATTAAAACAACAACATCTACTACACCTGAAAATAACCGGTACAACATTTCTTCTTTTGTATCGTATCGCTGCGGGTTGAAATTTAACCTATATATACAGTATATATGGATCATGTAATTAATTTTCATATATATTTATAGCTATAAAATTATCAATTTGTTGCACGATCGCTTTTTTAAGCTTGAGGGAAAGGTAAAAATTAAAACCGCTAACGTTTTATATATGATTTTTCACAATAAATTACCGGCAGACATTTTAGCGATAAAACACAAACTGTTTAAACTTAGAAACGAAGGCATGCCTCAATAAAGCATGCCTTTTTTATTTGCAAACGTTATATATACAACAGACCATAACCTAATCCAAGAACTAAACCTATGTATAGCCTATGAAAAATTCTACGTAAGCACCATTTTATTAAAAGCTTTACTCCAGGAAGTAAGCTACAGTAAATCAACCACGCCCGCCAGCGCATGCTGTTAGTATAATTCTCACTTAAATCTTTATTTGTTATGAATGCATCTGCAAAACCAGCGGACAGATTTCTTATTGCCTTTTCAGTAAGAAAAATATGCCTGACTATCCTTTTACTAACCTTCGTCATTTCCTTCGATGCACTTGCTCAGGAGACAAAACGGAAGATATCCGGTGTTGTAAAAGACGCCACCGGCGAAAAACTGCCCGGTGTGAATATTGTTGTGAAGAATACTTCCATTGGCGTATTCAGCGATAAAACAGGCAGCTTCAGCATCGAGGTTCCGCCACAAGCCACGCACCTGGTATTCTCCTTCATAGGATTTTTAACCCAAGAGGTGCCAATACCAGCGTCTGATGACCTCCAGGTAGTAATGGAAGAAGACGCCAAACAATTGGACGAAATCGTTATTACGGTAGGTAGCCGAACCTCGCAGCGAACCATTACCGATACACCACTGCCCATCGATAATTTGTCTATCAAAGAACTAAACTCCACGGGTCAAATCTCTTTCGACAAGGCATTGCAGTACCGGGTGCCTTCTTTCAATACGGTGAACACACCGGTGAATGATGCTACATCGTTACTCGATCCATACGAGATACGCAACATGGGGCCAAGCCGCACGCTGATCCTCATAAACGGTAAACGTAAAAACCTGAGCTCACTGGTATATACCCAGACTTCTCCCGGCCGCGGAGAAACCGGTGCTGACCTTTCTGCCATTCCTACCAGTGCAATCAAACGTGTGGAGATATTACGTGATGGTGCATCGGCTCAGTATGGATCAGACGCTATTGCAGGGGTTATGAACGTTATTCTGAAAGATCGCTATGAAGCCACTGAACTGAGTGTTACTTCTGGTGTAACCACACGTGGCGATGGAGCCAATTACGGTCTTAACTTCAATAGCGGTGCTAACTTTGGCGATAAGGGATTTATTAATTACAACATTTCATTTCTCCATCAGAATCGTACCAACCGCTCGGGCAAAATAGATCTGGCAGGCGAAGCCAGCCCCGTAGTAGGTTTTGGCGATGGCACCGAAGCCACTACACAAAACATTGCCAATTTCCTGGCGCGATATCCCGATGCCAAAAATATAAATGGTCAGCCAGATAATACAGCCGCCAAATTTCTCATAAATACAGGTATACCAATAACTGATAATATCGAACTATACGCCAACGCGGCATATGTATACCGAAAGTCGTTGAGCTTCGCTAACTATCGCACGCCTTACTGGAAGCAAGATTTCGGTTTGTTGCATGCTGCCGGTACTGAATATATAGGGTACCATCCTACGTTTGAAGGCGACTTGAACGATTACAACGGAACGCTGGGAGTGAAAGGCAAAACCGAATCTGGCTGGAGTCATGATGTAAGCCTTACAGTAGGTGGTAACAAAATGCTGTTTACGGTAAACAATACAGTAAATCAATCGCTGGGAGCAAACAGCCCTATATCTTTCAAGCCGGGTGGTTTCGGATTCAACCATATCGTAGGCAATGCAGACTTTTCAAAGGAAATAACCGAGCGGTTCTATGTTGCATTAGGAAGCGAATTCCGATCAGAGAATTACCAGCTCATTGCAGGTGATACGGCTTCTTATTCAGGCGAGGGTGCTAACTCCTTCCCCGGTTTCTCCAGTCGAAACGCGATCAAGGCCAACCGCTCGAACATCGGATTCTATGCCGATGCTACCTGGGATATAACCGACAAGTTCCTGATCAGCGGAACAGCACGCACAGAGCGATACAGCGATTTTGGAAATGCTTTCGTATGGAAAGCCAGCAGCCGTTACAAATTGTTTGATGACAAATTGACGATTCGCGGCTCCTACTCTACAGGCTTCAGAGCACCCACGTTGCACCAGATCAATCTGCAACTCAACCAGGCTTCATTTGAGGGTGGCGATATTGTTATTAAAGGATTGGCCAACAACCTGAGCCGTGAAGCTGCCATACTGGGAGTACCGAAACTGAAAGCCGAAACATCCAAAAACTATACAGTAGGTATCGGTATAAATCCCGTAAGCAACTTCTCTATGTCGGTTGATTATTACGACATTGATATTCGTAACCGGATTGTATACAGTGCTACCATCAGTAAAGGAACCAACGATGCGCTGGATGCCCTGCTGGCGTCTGCAAATTCTACTGGTATCAGCTTCTTTGTTAATGGTGTACATACGCGGACAAAAGGTATAGATATCGTGGCAAGCTACCGGAATCTGGCCATTACATCGGGTCTTAAAGCCAATATCAACCTTGCCGGAAACAACACCCTTCAAAACAAGCTGATCGGTGATGTAAACACACCACAACCCATTGCGGCTGCCGGTGGAAAGATTTTCACCAAAACAGAGGAAGCATTAATGCTCACCAGCCGCCCGAAGTATAAATATATATTAGGTCTTGATCTGGTAACAAACAAGTTCAGCGTCAACATCAACAATACGTTGTTCGGTCCTACACGTTTCAGCAATGCCGACTTGTTCGATAAAGATGCACTCCGCGTTCAGTTCACTCCGAATGTACTTACCGATATCGGTGTAACGTATGCTTTTACAGACAAGATCAGCCTTTCCATAACCGCACAAAATATATTCGATGTATATCCGAAATGGAAGCTGGTAGCATTGAACAGCAATGGTCAGGCTACGTTGAATGATGCCGATGCACTGCGCCTGCAAAAGAATGCGCTTACCTTCAATGGCCGGTATGGCATTACAACATATGATGGTTCCCAGTTCAACCAGCTCGGAACAAACTTTACATCGCAGTTACTGTTCAAGTTGTAAACGATTTATCTAACTCATAATGTCTGCGGGAGACCAGCGTATTTCTCCCGCAGACCTTTGCATATTAACGTACGCATCCGAGAGTATCCATCCCCTTTCCGAGAGCCGGCATCCCAGGCACACAGCTTAAAAAAATATCTTCTGTGTGCGTACACATTCCCTACTATTGGATATACTTGCGCTCACATTATAAATTGATGCTCTCATGAAAAAGAATATAAATTTCATGTTTGTGTGCGCATATGCTCTGTTCATGTTGGTAACAGCGTGCAAAGAAAAAGACACGGAACAACAAACACCGGTTACTGCCAACCTTACGCAATACGTAGATCCTTATATAGGGAGTGGCTTTCATGGTCATGTGTTTGTGGGAGCCAATGTTCCGTTTGGTGCCGTACAGTTAGGACCAACACAACTCTCCGAAGGTTGGGACTGGTGTTCAGGCTATCACTACTCCGACTCTGTTATCATCGGCTTTTCACATACGCATCTTAGTGGCACAGGCATTGGCGAGCTTGGTGATGTTCTGATGATGCCGGTAACAGGCCCTGCAAAAATTACCAAAGGAACTGTTAAATCATTGGAACGTGGCTATGCATCACTCTTCTCACACCAGGATGAAAAAGTAAAACCAGGATACTACAGTGTAAAACTGAAACGCTATAACATTAACGTGGAGCTTACAACGTCTGAACGTGCTGGGTTTCACCGCTATACTTTCCCGGAAACACAAGACAAAAGTATAGTGATTGATCTGAAAGAAGGTATAGGATGGGATCTCTCTACCGAAACATCGCTGGAGAAATTGAACGACAGCACGCTGATTGGTTACCGATACTCAAAAGGGTGGGCTGCAGACCAGCGCTTGTTCTTTGCTATACAATTCAACAAGCCGGTTGCCCAGATAAATTTCTTTAACGACACCATAGCAATAGCCGGCAATAAAGCCACCGGCATAAGAGTAAAAGGCGTGGCGCATCTTACACCAGCTTCCGGAAATATAGTGTTGGTAAAAGTAGGCATCTCACCCGTAAGCACTGCGAATGCACTTCAAAATATAGCAGCCGAAATACCACACTGGAATTTTGATAAAACAGCACAAGAAGCCGATGCTGCGTGGAATAAAGCATTGAACAAAGTGCAGATAAAAACGGCAGATGAAAAACAGCTGAGAAAGTTCTACACTGCGCTTTATCATACCATGATCGCTCCTTCTATCTTTAATGATCACAATGGCGATTATCGTGGAACTGACAAACAAGTATATCACGATACAACGTTCACCAATCTTACAACCTTTTCACTTTGGGATACCTATCGCTCGGCACATTCGCTCTTTACCCTTCTTCAACCGGAGCGCGTGAATGATATGATAAACACCATGCTGAAGATACATGAGCAGCAAGGCAAACTTCCAATCTGGCACCTGATGGGTAATGAAACGAACACCATGCCTGGCAACAGCGCTTTCCCGGTAATGGCAGATGCATACCTGAAAGGCTTTCGTGGATTTGATGGTGCCAAAGTACTGCAGGCCATGAAGGCATCGGTAATGCGCGATGAAAGAGGACTGAAGTATGTACGCGAACAAGGATATATACCCGCTGATGCCGAAACGGAAACTGTGGCCAAAGGACTTGAATATTCTATTGACGACTGGTGCGCTGCTCAACTGGCGTTAGCATTGGGCAACCGGGAGGATTATGAATTCTTTAGCAAACGTGCATTGAACTATCGCCATTACTTCGACACCACGATACACTTTATGCGAGGACGTGTTTCCGATACTGAATGGCGAACACCGTTCAGTCCGTTTGTAGCACGACACATGAAGGATGATTTCAGTGAAGGTAACGCGTGGCAATATACCTGGCTGGTGCCACACGATGTAGAAGGTCTGATAAAACTGATGGGCGGTGAAGGTGCCTTCCTGAAAAAACTCGATTCACTTTTTATAGTGAAAGGCAATATGGGTAACGAGGCTTCCAATGATATTACAGGATTGATTGGGCAATATGCACACGGCAACGAGCCAAGCCATCATATACCCTATCTGTATGCATACGCAGGCCAGCCCTGGAAAACGGCGGAGAAAGTAAGATATATACTCGACAGTTTATATACCGACAAACCCGATGGTTTGTGCGGCAATGAAGATGTTGGACAGATGTCTGCCTGGTATGTGTTTTCTGCTATGGGATTCTACCCGGTGAATCCGGCTAACGGGATGTATATATTTGGTAGCCCGTCCATCAACAGCGCAATAATCCAGTTGCCAAATGATAAGAAGTTTACCATCGAGGTAAAGAACAACACACCGCAGAATATATATATTCAGCAACTTACGCTGAACGGAAAGCCATATACAAAAACTTATATATCCTACAGCGATATCATGAACGGAGGCGAGCTAATTATGGAGATGGGCAGCAAACCCGGTACTACCTGGGGTATTGCTCCTGAAGACCGGGCTTTCTCTGTTAAAAAATAAAAATCTCTCATGGAACTCACAGAATATCACAGAAACTTTAAAATGGATTGTCTGTGTAAATCCGTGAGTTCTGTGGGAAATAAATCATTCAATCCTTGCCATTTTGAAAGCAATGCGCTGGCGCTTCCAGGTATAGGTTAATGCAACGGTATCGTGGAAGTGAATGATGGCCGGATACGAAAACTCATCACCTTCCTCACCCACTTCAATATCTTTCACTACCGGCCATGTTTTACCGTTATCATCTGATATAGCCATTGAAACCGGTCGCCTTGCACCCCAGTTTTTGCCATCGCGATTGAAGATCAACACCAGCTTGCCATCGTCCAGCCTGGTGAGATCGATGCCACTGTTGGGATTGGGTAAATTTGTTTTATATACTGGCGACCAAGTCTTTCCATAATCTTCCGAGTCACTTCGACAGATCACACCGGCCGAACTGCGCAGCAACATGTGAACTTTACCGGGAGCCGACTCCCACAACGTTGGCTGTATTATACCTTCACCCGGAACAGAATCGCGATTTAACGTGAGATACGGTGTTGCCTGCCATGTTTTACCTTCATCTTCACTGCGATCAACAAAAGCATTCCACACGCCTTTCAATTCGTTGGAAGCAGGTGCCAGCCATGTTCCATTGGAAAGTGCCAGCACTTTATTACGCACAGGTCCGCGGCCACCTTTATCGCCCCGAACAAGTTCCTTTGCCTGCGACCAGGTTGCTCCGTTATCGCCCGAAACTATATACCAGGTCTCCCACACGTCAATGGGTTTGCCCACTTTGAAATATAGTATAATGGATCCTGCTGATGTCTTTTGTAACACGGGATTCCAATGCGGCTCCTCGCGAAGCTTTGCCACTTCTATGGGCACTGACCAGCGACCGGGCTTACCTTTCGATAACCATATACCTACATCATCATGCTTCTCGTGTGTGCCACCAAACCACGCCACCAGAAAAGTACCGTCATCAGCACGCACCAACGTTGATGCATGACATTGCGGAAATGGCCGATTATCTCCGAACACAAAATCATCCGATACCATAATGATGCTGTCCTGCTTTGTTTGTACCGTTTCCTGTTTGGCAGGTTGCTGTTTACAAGCGAATGCGATCGTTAATGCAAGGAGGATGGATGTTTGTCGTGTATAGTTTTTCATTCTTGGTTCGATACATTTAAATAGGCTCTAGCTGCTGGCTATTAGCTGCCAGACGTGTGAGTAAGATTAGCGTGTGTCTTTTTCTGCGTAATTCTGTTCCCGATAGATATCGGATATGGGAAATAATTTAAAATCCAGAACGGTATCGTTTTGTTGTCCGAAATCACCAGTTAATATACCTCGATTGCTGAAATTAAAGGACAAGCTTTCGATGCAGTAATGTTTACCCTTACTTTATCTGTCTCAATCGGATCGATTTTTAAAATTCGCTTATGGCCAATGGTTGTAGCATCGGCTACTTTTTGCCAGGCGTTGTCCTTCCATGCTTCCACTGTAAAGGTCTTTACACGTTGCCCAAGTTTGATATACTCTTGCAGCACCATGTAGTTTACCAGGTGTACTTTATCGAATGTAATCTCTACGCTTCCGGTAGTAACATTGTCATCGGTTGCCCAATATGTATCTTTATTGCCATCGGTTACATTCGTAGCAGCATAGGCATCGGCTTCACCGCGATATGATGTAGCCGTTGCTTTCGCTTTTGCAGCCAGATTCGTTTTGAATGTTTCATTCAAAAGGTCACGCCAGCCTTTCAATGCCTGCACATCATTCTCATGAATCAAGCCACGTTTATCCGGCGGCACATTGAGCAGCAGCGTAGAACCGCGACCAACGGATGTCATATATATATCAAACAACTGCTGTGGCGTTTTTACCAATGAATCTTCCTTAGCATGATAGAACCATCCCGGGCGAATAGATACATCTACTTCCGCCGGAATCCAATGTGTTCCGTTCTCGCTTCCTGTACCGAGCAGATTTTCAATGCCGGCTTTACCTGCATAGAGTGTATCGGGTGTAATAGAGTTCCAGTTCGTCTCCCCTGCTATACCGCGCTCGTTACCAACCCAACGCACACCGGGTCCGGCATCACTGAAGAAAATTACATTTGGCTCCATTTCGCGCACCATGTTCAAGGTAGCAGGCCAATCATAGTAAGTAGCTCCGTTTATCTTTCTCTTTTCATTTGCACCTCCATAGTAACCATCGCCTCCATTGGCGCCATCAAACCACATTTCAAACACAGGTCCGTAAGAATGGAATAATTCTTTTAACTGGTTGCGATAATATTCAATATAGGCCGGTGACCCATAGTCCGCACGATTTCTATCCCACGGAGACAAATAGATACCGAACTTTAGTCCGTGCTTTTTGCACGACTCAGAGACCTGCTTTACAATATCACCTTTATAAGGGCTGTTCTTCACCGAATGCTCCGTATACTGTGACGGCCACAGGCAGAAACCATCGTGATGCTTACAGGTAAGGATAACGCCTTTGAAACCTGCATCCTTTAATGTTGAAATCCATTGATCGGTATTGAGCTCAGTAGGATTGAATACCGAAGGCTGCTCATCTCCATAACCCCATTCTTTATCGGTAAATGTGTTGGTTGTAAAATGCACGAAAGCATTTTGCTCCATTTCATGCCACGCCAGTTGGGCTTCACTCGGCACAGGCATTACAGCCTGAGGTGGTGTAACTTCTTTTTTCGCGCACGACAATACGGTAAATGCAGCGAGCGCATAGATGAGTTTCTTCATAGTGTTTACGGTCTTAACCAAAATCTGTATGCAAAAGAAACGAAGTATAAGCAGCATTATACGCTCGGCCTATAATTTTTTACTATCTCTGGTAGGAGAATTTTCATTTGATCAGGAAGCACACGCGCACACTGCTGGTCGTTAATCGTTTTATTCGTTAATAAAAGCAGAAACCAGAAGTAAGGGATAAGAAGTTAAGAAGATAACTACTCTGAAATATATTGAGCAAGGAATATCGATTAACGAATGATGAAGCGCAGGGAGGATTCATAAAAAAAGTGCCAGACGTTTCCATCTGACACTTTCTATGACGATTAACTTGTAACGGTTAACCTGTCACCAATAAACGGTTAACTACTACGAGAGATTGGCTGCCAATTTTCTGTACGATAAGTAGAAGAAAAGAGGAAAGACCAGTAAGGTCAATATTGTGGCTGTGATTAAACCACCGATAACCACAATCGCGAGGGGCTTGGATGTTTCTGATCCTATACCGTTGGAAAGTGCTGCTGGCAGCAATCCGATAGCGGCCATCAGGGCTGTCATCACTACCGGGCGCACACGGGTTTTAACACCTTCGGTTATCGAGTTCTCCAGAGAGTGATGTGTAAATTCGCTTCGCTTGATCTGATGCAAATTGTTTTTGAAGACTGAGATCAGTATCACTCCGTTTTGAATACAGATACCAAACAAAGCGATAAAACCTATACCGGCAGATATACTGAAATTTGTTCCCGTAATCAGCAATGCCGCGATGCCTCCTATTATGGCGAAGGGAACATTGATCAATACTATTCCTGCATCTTTCACATTGCCGAACATAATAAACAGTATCAGAAAAATCAGCAGCAAGCTTATCGGTACCACTTGTTGCAAACGGTGGGTTGCCCTTTGCTGATTTTCAAAATCTCCAGCCCACTGAAGTTCCGATCCTTTCGATAACGTTACAGCCTTCTGAACTTTCTTCTGGGCTTCCGCTACGGTGCTCCCCATATCTCTGCCTCTTACCGAAAACTTAACAGCGCAATACCGTCTGTTCTCGTCTCTGAAAATGAGGCTCGGGCCAGTAAGCTTTTCTATGCGCGCTATATTTTTGATTGGTACTTTTGAGCCTCTCAGCGTTGGTACCAGCAGGTTGCTGATGTCTTCTGCATTTTTCCTGTACGATTCCTCATATCGCAGTCGCAGTTGAAATTTCTTCTCCCCCTCGTATATCTGCGATATAGCTTTACCACCAATCGCCATTTCAATTATTGCGTTAGCATCTGCGGTAGTCACGCCATACAATGCCATTTTTCCGGCATCCAGATCAATACGCAATTCAGGTTGTCCATAATTCCGGATTACTCCCAGATCATCTACACCCTCTATATCTTTCATCACTTCATATATCTCATTCGCTTTTTTCTCAATATACTGTATTGTATCACCATATACTTTTACGGCAAGCGATCCCTTAACACCCGACACGGCTTCTTCCACATTATCCATAATAGGTTGTGAAAAATTCAGGTTAACACCTGGAAATATGGAGAGCTTCCGTTGAATCTGGTCGATGAGTTCTTCTTTTGTTATTCCGCTCTTCCACTCACTCTTGGGATATATATCTACGTGAAATTCTATGTTGTAGAACCCGGTGGCATCGGTACCATCGTTGGGCCTTCCGGTTTGCGACATTACCTGCCTCACCTCTGAAAAGCCGCGAATGATGCCTCGCATTTTGTTTGCCAGATCACGCGATTCTTCAAGCGATATACTTAAAGGACATGTAGCCCGGATATAAATAGCGCCTTCATCAAGCTCGGGAAGAAACTCCGTTCCTAAAAACTTAAAGGAGAACAACCCGCAGGCAACAATCGCTACAGCAAATAATATTGTCTGCCTCTTATGATGATAAGTCCAGGCAAACATGCGCATTATACCTGCTGTGAGATACTCTACAAATACGTTATGCTTCTCCTTTACATTCTTCTTAAGCAACAAACTTGTAAGCAAGGGAACCAGTGTCAGTGTCAATATCAATGCGCCAAGCAATGCAAATCCCAGCGTCCATGCCAGAGGAGAGAACATTTTGCCTTCCACTTTCTGGAAAGCGAATATTGGCAATAGTGCCGCTATAATAATAAGCTTCGAAAAGAAAATCGCTTTGCCCAGCTCACCACCGGTATTCTTTATTATACCGAGCTTCGACAGCTTATTAAACCGATCCATTCCTATACGATGCGATGCATGATCGAGGCTCACAAATATACCTTCCACCATTACCACGGCACCATCGATGATAATTCCAAAATCGATAGCGCCCATGGAGAGCAAATTGGCGCTCATTCCCTTTAGCGTAAGGCAAATAAAAGCAAAAAGCAATGCCAGCGGAATTACAATGGCTACTGTTACGGTTGTTCGCCAATCAGCCATAAAAAGAAATACAATCACCGTTACGAATATTATACCCTCCATCATGTTATGGAGTACGGTGTGTGTTGCAAAGGTGATCAGATCGTTTCTGTTATAGAACGTTTTGATCTTTACATCCTGAGGCAAAACCTTTTCATTGAGATAATCTATTTTCTCCTGAACACGGCTGATCACATCACTCGGGTTTTCAGCCTTCCTCATTACAATGATACCTTCCACTACATCATTCTCATTGTCGCGTGCCACCTGGCCCAACCGGGCAAGGCTGGAGATTTCAACCTGCGCAACATCTTTCACCAGAATGGGAGTACCATTGATATTGGTAACAATGATATTCTTTATCTCTTCAACATTATTAAGCAACCCGATACCGCGCACTACAAATGCCTGCGAGTTGTCTACAATAACATCTCCGCCCACATTTATATTACTTTTCGATGCGGCGTTATAAACATCCAGCGGCGTAATATCAAATGAAGCCAGCTTCTGCGGATTTACCTTTATCTCATACGTCTTTACTTCTCCGCCAAAGCTCACAACATCTGCTACACCAGGTACACCGAGCAGCTTCCGCTGAATCACCCAATCCTGAATGGTCTTCAGCTCTTTTACCGTTTTGGAAGGGCTTGATAAGGTATAGCGAAAAATCTCGCCGGTCGGTCCATACGGTGGCTGAACGTCTGGCTCAGCATTCTCCGGCAACTCAACGCCACGCAGCATGTTGTTCACTTGCTGCCGGGCAAAAGCATCATCTACGCCATCTTCAAAAATTACTTTAACAACCGACAAACCAAATACCGTTGTTGATCGAACAGACGTTTTCTTCTGCACGGGATTAAGCGCGACTTCTACCGGTATAGATATATACTTTTCAACCTCTTCTGCGCTCCGTCCCGGCCATTGGGTTATAATGATGATCTGTGTATTGGTAACATCGGGGAATGCTTCGATGGGAATATTTTTGAACGCTATAATTCCCCAAACAATCAAGACCAGCGTTGCCAGTATAACAAATAATCTATTTTTAAGCGAGAACGCTATTACTTGCTTAATGAATTTAGACATGGTGAATTACTAATTTGTTCTTAAAGCCTGATAAAGGAAAACCTGCGATTCAACAACCACCTGCTCTCCGGGATCAAGGCCAGTTATATAGGCTTTATCGCCTACGCGTCTCGTTAGATTTATCTCCTGAATTTTAAGCGCTGTATTCTTTTTCACCACCACGTAGTTTTTGCTGTTGTCCATAACAACCGCATGCGATGGTATAGCAAGGGCCTTGCCTTCAGATTTACCATTGATCGTAATCGTGGCAAACATCTCCGGCTTTAATTCATTGTTGGGGTTATCCATACTTATGCGAACCTTCATGGTTCGCGTTTCAGGATCCAGCACATTGTATATTTTATCGATGCGTCCTAAATATGCATGATCGGGATTTACAAGCGTACACACGCGTGCCGAATCACCTATATGAATTTTATTCATATCCGCTTCATACACATTCGCAATGATCCAGACTTTAGACAGGTCTGCTATAACAAAAAGGTCATTGCTATTATCGAGGCGTACTTCCGAGTTGTTCGTGATGTTCTTCTCTATCACATAGCCATTTATAGGAGCCGTTATCGTATAGCTTGAACTTTGACCACCGGTAATAGCCGCTACCTGCTCAACTTTGTTTAATTCGGATACAGCCTTTTCATAATTAACCTTGGCATTCAAATATTCCTGTTCGGTTGACAGATTCCCTTCATAGAGGTCTTTTGTCGTTTCCATATTTTTCTTTGCTATCAGCAAACTCGATTTAGCGATAGACAAGTCATTTGAAATGGAAGCTACTTCAGTACTTTTCAAAACCGTAAGCGTCTGTCCTTTTCTAACGTAGTCACCGAGCTCCACAAAAACAGATTCTGTTTTTCCACTGACCAGTGAAAACACTTTCGACAATCTTGTTTCATCGGGCACAATCTTACCGTTGAGCTTAACGAAGTCAAATTCTTCATCTAATACCACAGGTACTGTCTGCACATTTTTGACAATGCTATCGGATAGCACCGCTGTTTTATGCTCCTCTGCCGGTGCATGCTTTGAACACGCTGCACTGAAAATGGCCATGAATGCAATTGAACTGTATATTAATATATGTTTCATAATCTTTATAAATGACTTTAGAATATGCTCTTACCAATAGAAAACTGAAGCGCCTCAAGGGCCTGCATCCGGTCGTTCTGAAGCTGATTAAACAAGAGTATATTTTCCTTATAGCTTTCGTAGAAATCAGTAAACTCCAGCAGGCTGATATTCTTCCGTTGAAAATTCTCCGTTATTGATATAAGTAGTTTCTGCAGGTTGTCTTTAAAAGAAGGATCGAAAGACTTGAGCGTCTTATCGGTATTTAAAATTTTCACATAAGCTTTCAGAACTTCGTTTTCGATAATTACATTTCGCTCCTGCAGCATTATGCTGGCGCGTTCCATTGAAATTTTTGCCGCTTTAATATTTCCCTGATTGCGGTTAAAGAATGGAAGATCCATCGCCAATCGGAAAAAGCTGGCGTTCTCCACAAAATTACCTCGCTTATCAAACTCCGCTCCGGCAGTAAGGTCAGGAACAGCCAATGCCTTTTGCAAAGCATAGTTTTGTTGATTGTATTTTAATGTATTTTGAGCGAACCGAAGATCAGACCGATTTGCATAAGCAGTATCCAGCAGATTGGGTAATGTATACTTTCCGGGATCAAAGTTAAGTTGCGAACTATCAATTTGGGGAATGATATAAGAACCATTATTCTGAATGATCAACTGCAGCTCGGCATTAATGTCGTTCATATTATTTTGAAGTGCAGCCTGCTCAGCTTTCAATGTGTAGAGCAAAGATTTTACGCGCATAGCGTCTTTCATTGAAATTCTCCCTTTGGAGAGAAGCTCCTGAAACGCTGCATTAAGGGTTTCCAGCTGAGCGATTTGAATCTTATAGGTCTGGAAACTATTCTGAAGGAAATACAATTGGTAAAAATCGCTCCGAAGAGAAAATCGCAACGTTCTAAGCAAGTCGAAAAACATATCCTCTTCAAGCAATGCGCCTGTTTCAGATAGTTTGATTTGTTTATTTCTTTTACCCGCCAGAAGAATCAATTGTTGAACATCTACAATATATTCTCCCGTTTTGTTACTCATATCAAATCTTTTGTTCTCCTGGGGATTGTATATATTTCCCGTAAACTGAACATTGGGATTATTATAGAGTTTACTTTGAATAACATGGGCTCGGGCAGCATCTACGTTGTAGCGTTGTGCCAGCAGCGAAAGATTTTTATTCAGAAATACCTCCTCAATCTGAGATATATTTAACCGAAGAGTATCTTGCGCCTTCAGCTCTGCACTACTGCAAAATCCTGTCAAAGCAAGGAAAATTAAAATAGCTTTCGTGCGCGTTATCGATATCCGCATATTCTAAAATTTTTTCTCGTATGTAACCGTGTATAATGAAAAAGGCTAACAAAACATTCCAGGCAAATCCAAACGGTGCCCGTTATAGCCTGTATAATGAGAAATAAGGGGAGTAGTAATCAAATTCCGACAGGAATAGCCGATCAGATTAAAATTCGTTATCACGTGTGTTATAATAAAAGTATTTTCAAGATTATTACAGAAGCGCTTTTAGGAGCTTATTGAATAAGGAGATTTTATATACTGTATGAATTAACTTTTGAAAAGCACTATTTAAAATAGATACTATAGATACCATCAAAACCGCAGACGCTTTTATTGTCCCCCAATAATATTGCACGACCGCGGCTCTGACTGGCATCTATAGTATGCTCATGATTGGCTGTAGTTCCGTAACATGATTAATATTCCAAAGATCTGTTTCAAATTCAGGTGCAAAGAAATCATACTGATCTTTAACGCTACTTAATTAGGGCTTAAATAAACCTTATTATTTACTGATTAATTGGGGGAGTCGTTTATATAGTATCCAAATCCTGGCTTTGTAAAGATGAGCTTCTTTTCATATCCTTTATCAATCTTGTTTCGTAACAGATTAATGTAGACTTCTATCGTTTCCGGTGTAATGGAATTGTGTTCCGCCCAAAGATTTTTTACAAATTCATTCTTTGAAATAATGCGATTCACATTTTTCACCATGTACTCCAACAGGTTATATTCTTTCGGCATCAGTTGAATGGCGTGTCCCTCGCGAATAGCAATTTTCCGGTTGGGATCAAGCATAATATCTTTTGTCTGATGCAGTGGTAACGGGCTAACCGGTTGCTCTATCCTTTTTATAAAAACCTTGATTTTGGCGAGCAGCTCCGGCACAAAAAATGGTTTGGTTATATAGTCATCTACACCGATTGAATATGCTTCCATCTTGGTATCTATATCACCGAAATTTGTAATGACTATAACCGGAATATGATGGTTAACTTTTCGAATGGCCTTGCAGAAATCCAGACCATTCATTCCCGGAATGTTAATATCAAGGAGTATAACATCATACGGGTTTTGTTCGAAGCATTTTAAAGCAGTATTTCCATCGTAAGCATGATCTGAATCCAACCCTTCTTTTCTCAATACTGTGGAAAGGCTATGAAATAATTTTTCACTTTCTTCAACTATCAGTACTTTTTTCACATTAAGCGATTTATAGCTATACAATTACACCTGTAATCCTGTACTACCTGCCACAAAGTTGCCTGCTAAAGCTTAAAACGCTCTTAAATACTATCTTAAACTTTCCTGATATTTAATCATGTATATACTTACAGCGAACAGCTAGTCCATAGCGCATTCTACGGCATGTAGAGTGGTAGTCCGGAGCTACACATTATCGGATATCCGTTATTAGGTTATCTGTTATCAGTTGATCGCCAATGGTTATCCGTGGACAGCAAGTGTCCCTTGAATGGATGTCTATAATTAACGCGCGAGCCGCAAACTTCGGTAGCTTGATGAATCATATTTAAATGATTCTTAACCACTTTTGCGTTTAATAAGGCTTCAAAAATGCAGTAGCAAAAAAAACGTAGCCGTTGGTTTTCAGAAACATACAGGAACAGGAACGATTGCATTTGCATTAAAAAGGGCTTTTTACCCCCACCTAAGGTATTTTACTCCGTAGAAATACGGAAACAGGTGGCAGCATTTATACTTATTTAAAAGAACATCCGTGCATATATCTTTGCATCGTTACTGGTCGTGTCTTATATACTCAAACTTCGGTATATATTCCGATTCAGCGTAATGTCTGACATCACTGATACGAAAGCTTCACAAACTTATATTTTTTTTGAAATGTACAACTGATTGAATACTCATGAAACTGTTATCATTTGCCAGAAAGAAAAGCATTATTGTTATAATATCGATTGTATCGTTGTTGCTTATCGTTAATGCAGCACTCATTTACCATAATAAAAATATTATGGTAAAGAATAACCAGATCAAACTCAAAGCACAGCAAGTCAATTACCTGGTTGGCCAGTTAATCAACGATCTGCTGCATAATCTTGACATGAGTATACGGGGGTACGGTATCACCAAGGATGAAAATTTATTCAATCCCGCCACCAGTGTTATAAAGTCAGTAGATGAAAGATTTGATGAAATCAAAATCTCGCTGGACAGTCAACAATACAAGGTCGACTCGCTTGAAAATTTACGTGAATCGTATCATCAATATATAGACTTTATCCTGCAAATGAAAAAAGTGGCTGATCAGGATAGCACCCAGTTATTCAAAAAAATGCTCAAGGAAGACAGGGGGCTGACCTTATATAACCAATGGGTGGATGTAAGTGCCAAGATTATAAGTCATGAAAATGAAATAATAGTACAGGCAAATAAAGAGTATCAATCGGCCATAAACAATAATTTATATCTGCAGGCCATTATCCTGCTAATTGGTCTGCCCACAATGGGCTATGTAATATACAAAATACAACATGACGACCGTCAACGCCTTTCGTTGCTTGCAAAATTAATGCAGAACAACCGAAAGTATATTTTTAATTCCGGAACAACGATTGCAATTGATGATCCTGAGGAAGTGATCGAAAACTCTATCGAAAACCTTCAACAGGCCAGTGAGTTCATTGAAAATATTGCGAACGGCAAATATACTGCTGAATGGGCAGGACTGAATGCCAGCAATGTAGCACTAAATGAAACGAGCCTTGCCGGACGGCTCACCTACATGCGTGAACAGCTGAAGCAGATGAAACGTGACGAAGAGCGCAGGTTATGGACTAACGAAGGGCTTACCACGTTCTCTGAAACAGTGCGCAATCACCAGGGAGAATTAACTTCACTGTCTAATGAAGTAATCCGGTTTCTCACACGATACCTGGGCGCGCAACAAGGTGGCTTATTTGTGTTGCGGGAAGAGGAAACAGGTTCGTTTCTGGAACTTGCCGCTGCGTATGCCTTTGATCGAAAGAAATTCGTTGAGCGCAGAATCGAAATTGGTGTCGGACTTATCGGCCAGGCGTATCTGGAAGGCGAAACTACATTGCTTACAAAGCTGCCGCAAGGCTATACTTATATAACATCGGGTATGGGAGAAGCAACTCCGGGTTGTCTGGCAATCGTGCCGATGAAGTATAATGGCAAAATAGAAGCAATCATCGAATTGGCCAGCCTCGAAAAATTTGAAGATCACCACATTTCGTTTCTGGAGAAGGCAGGTGAATTTGTAGCATCGGCCTTGCAAAGTGTACGTACCACCGAGAAAATGCGCGAACTGCTCACCACTTCTCAGCGACAAACCGAAGAGATGCGTGCCGTTGAAGAAGAGCTACGGCAGAATCTTGAGGAGTTACAAGCAACGCAAGAAGCTGCAAGCCGCAATAAGAATACAGAGGAGAATACGGGAACGGTATAAAAATACCTGTACAGAGCATGAACGTGTCTTTTCAGGAACAATAGCATCCTGAAAAGACAAATGCATATAAACAGGCCAGGCTTAAAACCACTTATCGGCTTTCCAGTGCTTTGAAGAACGCCTCCTCATAACTGGTGCCCACGGGAATTTCTTCTCCAGCTACGGTAATAATCTTGTTACGAATGTTTTCAATGCGACTGAAAGCAACGATATAAGAGCGGTGCACGCGAATGAAAGCCTGCGAGGGAAGTTTCTCAAGCATCACTTTCAGCGTCATGCGTGCTACAACAGGTTTTTGATTTTGCAAATGAATGCGCAGGTAATCGTCAAGACCTTCCACGAACAGGATATCAGCCATGTTGATCTTGATCAGGCTATAATCAGCACGAATAAAAAGATACTGCTGCTCCGGTTTTACTTTCTGGTGAATGTGTGTATGATATTCATCTGCTTTGGTTACAGCCTGCAAAAAGCGTTCGAATGTAAAAGGTTTAAGCAGATAGTCGATGGCACTCAGGTTAAATCCTTCCACGGCATATTCGGTGTAGGCAGTGGTAAAGATCACCAGGGTATTTTGCTTTATCTCTTTATATAATTCAATACCGGTAAGCGATGGCATGTTGATATCCAGGAATAACAGGTCTACCGGAAATTTACTGATATACTTCAACGCCTCGTTCGGCTTGTTGAACGTTTTATCAAGTGTAATAAAATCCACCTGCTCGCAAAAATTTTCGATCACCCGCAAAGCTAGCGTTTCATCATCAATGGCTATGGCTTTTATCATTTTAGTCGTATCGTCAATAGAACAGTAAAATCCTCTTTGGTATCGGTAATACTGAGTATATGCCTGTCTGGATATAGCAGCAGTAGCCGGTTACGGGTGTTTTCGATGCCGAGTCCGCTCCTCTCCTCATCTTTTCGTGCCGCTACTTTTTTATTATATACTTCGAGCCGCAATTCGTGTTCATCAATCTCGATCGAGACTTTTATCCTGGAAATTTCTTCGGCATTTATACCGTGCTTGAATGCATTCTCTACAAAGGGTATCAGGATCAGCGGTGCAATTCGTTTTGCCTGCGTAGGCCCATCCATAAGAAATAAAAGCTGCATGTCATCGCCAAATCGCAGTTGCTGTAACTCTATATAGTTACGAATATAGCTAAGTTCTTTTTCAAGTGGTACAAAATCGCGGCTGGATTCACTTACCACATAGCGCATCATCAATGAAAGTTTCACCACGGCAGAAGGTGTATGATCAGATTTCTGAATGGCGAGTGAGTAAATGCTATTCAAGGTATTGAAAAGAAAATGAGGATTGATCTGTGCTTTGAGATACGACAGTTCTGCATTGAGCTTTGCCTGCTCCGCCTGTTTCCAGCGATTGCTTATTTTCAAAGTAAGCGACACAAACGTGACAACTGCGAACCTGAAAAAATTATGACCAAACTCCATCAGGATAGAACTCTCCTCTCCTTTCGGGCGCGGAAAATCAGGATCAACAGGAGCCTGCGGATGTCCGGGAATCGCCAGGAAAGGCACCAGCGTAGCAATGAGAAAACACACCAATATCAATGAAAAATATAGCACATACCTGCGCTTGAAGTACAGCTCGGTAACCAACACTGAATTGAGGTAGAAATAGCCGATCAACACGATGCAGGCAATCAGTTCGCGCTGCATAAAGTGAGCAATTCCCTGCGGAGAGAATACCGGCCCGGGACTGAAGAGAAGGGGCAGTAGAAGAAAGAGCGCCCACCCGGTGATGTGTATACCAATGTTCCTGCCTTTGGTCATGTGATGATCTTTGTTCAAATGCCGTGACCTCGTATCAGCTCGATAACGTATGCTGCATAAAAACGGCAGCAAGGTAAAGACAAAACAGCGCCTCAAAAATTTATGCGGCCATGAGGCTGAATGTGTCGGTTTTTTCCCGGGTTACATACATCTCCCCTACTGATAAGTTACAAAAAAAGCCCTCGGTGAAGAGGGCTTCAATTGATTTCCTGTCCGGAGACGCCTTGCTTATGGCTGAAATGAAAAAGCCAACGCAGGGTATGCCTGGTATTTCTTTATGAACGATGCCGGCAGCTGTACTATAACCTTATCGCCTTCCTTCTTCCACTTCACCGTGGTGCCGGTGCTGAGCAATTTCATGGTAGTACCTTTTGCCGGAACGTTGCCCGACCATGAAACGGTGGCGGGTATAGAAGCACCTTCTTTCAATCGCACCAGCGCATATATTTCCTTGTTCTTACCGGTTGTAAAATACGTATCGCTTGCCTGATCGTAATAGTTATCGGCTGGACGGGTGCTATAGATCGCAGCACCATTCTGCTGCAGCCACTGTCCTACTGACTTGAGACGATCGATCTGCTCTTGTGTAAATGTTCCTTCCGGTGTAGGCCCAACGCCAAGCAAGAGGCTTCCTCCCTTTGCTACTACTTCGATCAACGTATGAATTACACGCGCACTGGATTTAAATCTGTCGTTTGGAACGTAACCCCAGGCACCCCCCAGCGTAATGCAACTCTCCCATGGATTATCAAGTTTTTCTTTTGGTATACTTTGCTCAGGTGTCTGATAATTTTCATAGGGCCCGTGCACGGTACGATCTACGATGAGTAGGCCGGGCTGGGCGCTTCGTGCCATCGAAGCAATGCGTGGCATATCAATGTCCTGGCTCCAAGCGGGTATAGCGGCTCCCCACGCACGCACTTCGTCTGTTACCGTTTCCAGCGGACGCACCCATCCGCCATCGAGCCAGAGTATATCAATCTTGCCATAGTCGTGTGTAAGCTCGCTAATCTGATTATACGTGAACTCCTTGAATTTATTCCATCGCCATGGATTTTTACGAATATCATAATTTACATTCCGGTCAGCTGTGGCATACTTCGGCCACCAATAGTATTCTGTGTGCCAATCGGGTTTTGAGTAGTAGGCACCAATCATCATGTTTTGCTTGCGGAATGCTTCGAATATATACTTCGCCACGTTTGCGCGAGGATTGGAAGCAAACGGTCCGTTCGTAATCTTGAAGTCGGTCTGCTTCGTATCGAACATATTGAACCCATCATGATGTTTGGTGGTGAACACCAGGTAACGCATGCCGGCATCTTTCGCGGCCTGTGCCCACTGCTCGGGATTGAATTGCGTTGGATTGAATTGCTTGCTTAATCCCCAATACCATTTTTTAAAATCATCATAAGCCATGGTGCTGTCGCGCTCAATCCAATCTTCGGAACACAATGCCCACGACTCGATTATTCCGGGCACAGCATAAAGCCCCCAGTGAATGATCATACCAAATTTCTGATCACGCCAGGTTTCCAATTTCTCTTTCACCATGGGGTCTGTTGGCCATTGATAAGTAGTAGATTGCTGATGGATGTTGCCTTGTGCCGCGGCAGCGTTTACCAGACATAGCATGCTGATCAGAAGCACGCTGCCCAAAATGATTTTCTTCATGATAGTCGTTATTTTCATAGATTGGATTGCATCCCAGTGTTGTTTCTCTGCAAATCTTGCAAATTTTTTATGAAAACGGAGTAACACACAAAATCTACTACCCACATAAATAAAAACTGCATCCTCCGGTTGAAGCATGCAGTTCTTTAAGTATTAATACAGCTTGTTATTCGATCAAAATGCGTTTGTAGAGCGTTTCGTTCTCAGCCTCCAATATCAGGAAGTAAATACCTGCCGGAATGTATTGCAAGGCCGTCTGTAGGGTATACGTTGATTGATCGGTTAATGTCTCCTGCAAAACTCTTTTACCCGAAGTACTGATCAGTCTCAACCGGCCGTTTACAGACTCAGAGAATTCTACCTGCACGGTAAACGATCCTGCGTTGGGATTGGGATATATATCGAACCGCTGCACCAGGCGGGCTTCCTGCCGTCCGCCGGTTGATGTTCCTTCCAGGATAGTGATGCTCTTCGTATAGTTATCGATACACTCGCCCAGGTGTGTATTCAGTATAACCTGATAGTCACCCGGACTTTCGAAAATCACTTCGGCATACACATCATCTTGTGTAACTATTTTTGCTGCCGGTGGCAATGACCAGTCGATTGCCTCCGGAACAGGCCAGCTTACATCAATCAGTATCACGGTGTCTCCCGCATGTGCTTCTGCTGCCATCAGGAAGTCTGCCTTCAACAGATCATTCGAAGTTGACAACACAAAACTGTCTGCGGCTTCACAACCATTGTGGCTTACTACTTTCAAAGTATATTTCGCTGGTATTGTTAGTATAACCTCACGGTCGGTACTTGAATATCCTGCATCCGATGTCCACAAGTACGCAGCATTATCCTCCTGTGCTTTTACTTTCAACTTCTGGCCTACACAGATCGTGCGGTCGCCACCAGCATCTACCGTAAACAATGGAGGATCGGGCAATACAATATCCTGTACCAATGTACAGTTCTTCGTGTCTTTTATTGTGATCTGATATGTACCTGCTTTTATATTGCTCAACGATGTACCGGTACTTCCGGTTGACCACAAATAAGTATACCCCCCTGGATTACCACCCGAAGCAATAATCGCTATACCTCCATCGGTATTGCCCGTACACAACGGAATGGTATTGGTATAATCCAACGCCAGCGCTGGCGGAAAATCTACCTGGAAGGTTTGCTTGCCACGACAACCTTTTGAATCAAACACTTCCACCCAATGCTCGCCACCCGTTACGTTAGTAATGTCGGTGGTAGCAGCGTGTGTATCCCAATTTATAGTATACGGAGGAAGCCCCTGGCTTACCGATATACTGATTTCACCATCGTTGCTCTCAAAACAAGTTAATCCTTTGAGAAGTTGTTGCGTGATCTTCGGACCGTCTGAGTCGTTAATGATTACGGTTATGTTGGTAGTACAGCCGTTACTGTCTTGTGTTATAGCTTTATAGTCGCCACTCGCTAATGCTGCGATCGTACTGCCTGTTCCAATCGTTGTGTTCGTAGCATCCAACCAGCTATACTGATAACTGCCCGCACCACCGGTAGCAACAACTTCGGCACTACCATTGGCTGCCCCGCACGATGTATCCACCTTCTTATCCAACGACAATACAAGCAATGGAGGCTCTGTCAGAGTATGATTTACCGTGTTGCCTGCGCAGCCGTTGCCATCGCGCATATAAAGTGTATAAGCTTTTGCTTTCAAACCTGTAAACTGATCTTCGTTCTGCCAAGTGCTTCCGTCCAATGAATATAGATAGTAACCAGCACCACCGGCAGCAACACTTTGCAACTCACCGTTAGAGCCACCAAAGCACGATATATTTTTAAAGTTGCCAAGCGCCTGCACAACCTGAGCCGGTTCTGTTACCGCTATCTTCAGCGAAGATGCCTGGCAGCCGTGTGCATCGGTAACATGCACATCGTAATTACCGGGTGCAAGATTGGCTATATCTTCCTGTGTGCTGGCAGTAGACCATGCATAGGTAAAAGGGCCGGTTCCTCCCTGTACGGTAAGATCAATAGAACCATCTGTTGAACCCTTACACGATACACCAAATCCATAATAGCTCATCACCACAGGTTGCAGCGTAAGCACTGCCGGTTGCTGAAGATCATAATCAAAACTCTTCATGCAACCCTTGGTATCTTTAATTGCCACGGTATACAAATTATCAACCAGGCCCGCAATATCCTCTGTCGTTTCGTTCGTAGACCACTTGAATGTATAGGGACCTGTACCGCCACCAGGGGTGAGGTTCAGAGCGCCATCGTTATCGCCGTTACAACTGATCGGATGCGACACGGCAAAAGACGCAGATATAGCAGGACGTGCCGGCAGGAAATACGACTTTGTTACTTTACAGCCATTGGCGTCTTTCGTATACAGCGTATAGTTACCGGAAGCAAGACCGGAGAACTGGACCGGGTTCGCTTCTGCTTTATAGGCATTGTCGTCTATCGAATAGGTTCGTGCTCCTGTTCCCCCCGTAGAAGGCGCAAGACTAATCACACCATCGGATATCTCCACACAGCTCTGCGGTGAATTGCTGATGGTAGTAAATGTTATAGCGGCAGGTTGATTGATGGTTTCAGTCGAAACATCTTTCACGCACAAGTTCTTATCACGAATCTTCACCACATACGAGTTTGCTGATAAGCCGGTAAACTCGGGATCAGCCTGGTATGAGGTTCCTCCGTTAATAGAATACTCAAGCGGAGCGGTTCCGCCGACGGCCCCCACAACCTTTAGTGAACCGGTGGGCAGGCCGTTGCAGATCAGGTCAACTTTATCTACGCTGGTAAATGACAGATCGGCTGGTCGTGTGAGCGTAAACGGAGCGAGTTGCTTTGTACAGCTGTTTGCATCGGTAACAACAATGGTATAGGCTACATCCGGGCTGAGCGAACTGATCGATGGAGAACGATCTGCTCCGGTTGCTGTTGCGGCGGTGCCGTTCAATGTATAGCTGAAAGGAGGCGCTCCATAATTTACCTGCAGTGTAACATATCCATTGTTACCCGTATAGCAGGTTGGATCTTTCAAGGTTACAAAATCGGCAGAAAGTGCTTCTGCAGCCGGAGTTTGCGAGAGCACAACATCCGCTATACCAGCATCTGTATCACAGCCATTTGTATCCGTAACTTTTAAGGTATAGGTATTGGCAGTAAGGTTGGTAAATGTAGGAGGTGAACTGATGTCGGGCGTCTTACTAACACCGTTGATGCTATAGGTATACGGAGCAGTACCGCCCGAAACCGAGAACGAGATCTGACCGTTGCTTCCACCATAGCAGACTATATTATAGCCGCTGGCATTCGGCGCGTTCGGAGAAGCACTTGCCGTAAATGAACCGGGTGCACCAATTTCGTAAACAACTGCCTGCGTACAGGGATTGGTTACTCCCTGGTTTTCTACTTTAATCTGGTATATACCAGACGTCAGACTACCAAAGGTAACTGCAGCTGTACCGGAAGCCGTTTGATTATAGGTAGCAGTACCTGGACAATATTCCGTTCCATTATAAGTTATACGTACAGAAGCTGGACAATCTATTCCTCCACTCACATCCCTGGGAACAAGTTTAGTCACACTATATACATACGAAGAAGCCGAACCCGTAACCGTTGGAATTGTTAATGTTCCGGTGGCTGGCTTCGCTGCACAATATGGAGCTGTAGAGGAGATTGATCCATTCAATGTTGGTGATGATGGATATAAGAAGTAGGGCCCTGCCCACGGAGTATATAATGTCCCGCCTCCACATGGAGTAGAATATACTTCCGCCCGATACACAATCTGCTTATTCTCGTATGTTGGATAACTGGCGCCGAATCCGGTCTTCATATCAAATGTTACCGTACCTCCAGGATACGCAGCGCCTCCGGTAGCATAAACATCTTTAATGGTCTTAATATTTGATACCGTTCCTGTGGAAGGGTCCAATATCCCAGCCTGAATATAATAGTCTTCGTATGCAATCATAGGCGAAACATTCACCGTCATGGTACCATCCATACAACTCGGTGCCGACACTATAGATATGGGAGCGACTTCAACCGGCTCCAGGTAAACATAGAAATCTATACCATGCCCAGCATTTACACCTGTGTTATAACTATAATGTCCTCCGCAACCTACCGAATTGGTGAGTGCGAGATTAACAGTATATGTTTTCGTTCCACTTGAACTTCCCGAACAGGTATATTTGCCGGAAAAGTTAAGCGACACAAAATCCGGCAGGGGTCCTGAAATCTGGCCTACTTCAAAAGAATTATTTGAGTTAACACCGTCTGGTATATTAAAAGTTGTATTACCAACTTTCACGACCATCCCTGTCATGGTAAGGGTATAGCACCAAAGGGTTGAATTATTCCGAGCAAACCAGACTCTTACTCTATACTTTGTAACTGTCTGGCCTTGTACATCCGCAGCAAACAAACTCAACAAACCAATGAGTACAACCAGTATTTTTTTCATATTCATACCTGAATAATTTAAAAGCTTACACCAACTTCTTTACTGAAGGGAGTTTCGGTCCCGTCTTTAAAAATCACCTTAACCCGATATTGATAGGATGTCGCCATCTTTACCTGCTCATCATGAAACCCACGGCTGGTTGCCGGCAATGATTTATAGAGTGCCAACGGCTCACCGGCCGAACTTCTATACACATAAAACTTCTGAATGTTATTCCATGAAGGATACTCCCAACCCACGGCTATCTTCTTACCGGCCCGATCGGGCGTAGCGGTTAATGTACTCACCGGAAGGTGATCTGTTTCAGCCGATGTACGTATTGTAATTTCTTTTGATGCTATCGATTTGTTACCGGCTCCGTCTATGGCTATAATTCTATATTGATATTGCGTAGACGGCTGCACATTCTTATCGATATATAGTATTGAATCGACTGGAAATGTTTTGATGGTCTGCCAGCTTCCGGCTCCGTCTTTTCTGTAGAGCACTTGTTCTTTCACATCATTGCTGCTGCTCCGTTTCCATTCCAGTTTTACATTCCCGTTACCGTTAATAATATTTGTAAACACAGGTGGTACAGGCGCAACTCTGTCTGGCTTGTTTAATTCCAATATCGTAGAGAATTTTGATTCATTGTATCGTGTATCGAGTGCTGTGATCTTGTAGTATACATTCTTATCAAGCGATCGTATATTGATTGTATCCTGATAGTCGACTCCTTTCAAAAAAGTATGCGTAACCTGTGAATATTCTGACGATTTGTAAAGTGAGCGATATACTCTATATCCCACGAGATCGTCTTCTGTATTGGCACGCCATTGCAGCTTTACTATACCCGCTGTATCGACAACACCAACAAGTCCCAGCGGTGCTGACGGTGGTATACTATCTTCCAACTGCACCAGTATCGGGAATGAACTGACCGCCTGACCATCGTTGGTGAACGCTGATACCATGTAATAATTGGTGGGGCGAGGAGTAGCGTCTGTATAATTTAAACTACCGGGTGCAATGTTATCTTTCACTACATCATACTTCCCGGTCACCGAATTGGAGCGGAAGAGCTTGAACCGGGTAACCTCAGAAATCTTTTCTCGGGGCTCTACCTCCCATTCCAAATGCACTTGCTGATTATTAATGACCTGCGAGCGATTAATCTGTACTTGTAAACTGGTTTTACCTTTACCCATACCTGACACTATTTCGGAAGGAGGCCCTTTCTCTCCAAATGCATCTATACCTCTTACCCTATATGTATAGCGCTTGCTATTCTCTTTAAGCGAATCGGCACGATACATATATGGAGAGGCTTGTGCACGTTCCGGAGCTGTCATCACGAAGGGAAGTTTGTTTATTGGATTAAAGGTCTTGCCTTCGTCCTCTGATCTCTCAACGATATAGCTGTTATAAATTCGCTCGTGGCTGATTCGGTTCCAGCTCAGGTTTACCACCTTATCGCCAAAGGTAGCTTTGAGATCCAACGGTTGTGGGAGCTCGTATTTATCATCAGTGCCCACATATACAATGGCTGTATCAATTTTTATAGGCAACGCCTTGCTCGGGTATATACGATATAAGTAACGTTCACCCGGTCGCACCGCTCCGTCTTCATATCCCAGCGCTGCTGCTTTTGCAACTTCAAAAGATTGATCGGCCACAAACAACAGGAAGGAAAAGCGAAGCTCCTGCTGCTTCGACATATTCATCATTTCTACAACACTGCTTTTTCCTTTGGTATTGGTGATTGAAAAATCATCGCCATATAAAGATTGAGCTCCTATCGCAAAGTAGTCATCATTTTCAACACGAGGCTGCCATGCCGATGCAGGCCATGGCTTCAGTGGCTGCGAAGTGAGCTGATTCCGCTCAGGCACGGGCAACACAGCTCCGTTTCGGGCTACAGTAATACGTTCAATAGTAATTCCATTCTTTACCAGGTATTGCCAGGCTACCTCGTTATCCGGTCCCCAGCGCAACTGTATCTTATCCTTCGCAGGTTTGGCAATGGCATAGATGCGGCCGCGTTGCTGCTGCGCCAGCACGGAGTGAGTTCCGGCAAGCAAAAGCATCCACAACAAAATATAGTATATACGAAGCGTCATTCCTTTACACATTACGGTTTAATAGTATTTGTCATCTGGATCACCTGCTCGGAAGTAACTATATCCTTACCCGGCAATACGTACTTCACTTTTACAGAATACGTTCCATCCGCAATAACGGGGAAAGGAGCCAACAACAACGTCTTCACACGGTCGCTGGCAACACCTGTATTTATATACTTATTCACCATGCGGCTTTGGATATCGCGGAAATCATATTCCATATAATGAGCGGCATTATAGACAAGAGCTCCTTCATTTGTGCTGAAACTAAATGTATTCGCCTGCACATCGCTATCAGTCATCACGATGTTCGATGGATACTGGCGGATGTACGACACATCTTTAACAGGAGGTACGCCCGCATCTTCGGGAGTACGCCATGAAATCGTACCTATACCTTCCAATGGATATCCTTCGTAGATGAGTGGGTTGATCTGATTGTCGTAATATGGATTGTTCGACAGAATAGATTCAAAGTGTACCAGCGCTTTAGCTCCATTGTCGCCATATATCTCTGACTGGCTGAAGAGTTCGTTCGCGTTTACCGTTACACCGAGCTCATGAACATAGTTACGAATTTGTCGCCTCCACGCAGGGGAGTATTGAAGTCCGTTTATCTTCTGTGCGAACGTTGCATACTGACTTGTTCTGAAATGCGTCTGGAAGAAAGTCTTCTCCTGCAATATATCCAGCGTTCCTTCTGCTTTCTTACCTTTCATTTCCATATCCACACTTTGGTCACCACCTACTTTCGAAACATTATCCGAAACGTTCTTATCAACCGATGTATTGGTATTGGCAGGCATGTTTACCAATTCCAATGAATATACCGCTCCGTTCTCAAGCGACTTCGGAACTTCGAAGATTACTTCCCCCGACTGATATTGGATATCAACCAGCGTTGTTGTTCCATTGGCAATGAAGCGACCTTTCTGTTTCCACTTGTTGTCAAGGTTAAAGAGATAAGGTTGGTCTTTCTTCAATTTGATATAGGCTTTGTCGTACTCCTTACTATAGAAGTTTACCTGGTTTATTTGCGGATAGCTATAGGCTACGTTGTTAAGTGGTATATAATCAGGTGCCGTTCCCGTAGTAAAGCTGGTCTCCATGGAATGAACTACTTTCTTACCATCCACGATAACAGGTTTCCATATACCACTTGCAAATTCTTCAAAGCTCACTTGCACAGATGATTTTAATTCCTTCTGAGGCGGAAGTGTTTCGAATGAATTGAATGCTGCCACATCCAGGCTTTCATTCCATTCAACCGAACCGGGAATTTCACGCGTACCATCTTTGATACCAAAGTATTCGAGTTTAACCCGGAATGATTTAGGCTGCTCATCGATATCCACGAGGTTGAATGATTTACCTACTGCAAAATTGAATACCGCCTGTGGTGCATTGAATACATCTATATCTTTTACACCATTGTCAGGTGTTATCTGGGCGATTACTTTCAGATCTTCTACTACACTTCCTTCACGCTCAATTTCACACTTATCACCCAACGTTACCTGGAATTTACACTGGCCGCTTACAAGACCACCCAACACGCTGAAATGACCTCCGACAGTACCCTGCAACCATATCGGATTCGGAAGCTGGGCTTGTAACAACACCGCTGCTCCTATACTCAGAATACTGATATTCCGCTTGAAGCCAAATACTTTTACGCGTATACCTACATCGCCATCAAAGTAAGCGTATGCCTGTCCGTTGGCATACCATCCGTTGATACCGAGTGTTCCGCTTCTTCCTTTACACTTCACATCGCCATAATCTTTCAGCATAATGTCGAAGCCAAGGCCAGCTTCAAACTTCGCATAAAACATCAGGAATGAAAGATTGCCGGTGTTAATACTCAACGCTGCTCCGAAACCAAAGCCACCGCCCGTACCAAGCGCGTTGAGATCTTTCATATAGTCATAATCACCACCGCCTAAGATGCGTGTTACTTCTTCCGGTGGTGGTGGGCTTTCCAATATCTTCGATCCTACCATGAAGTAGCTGGTTGCACTTGCACGAATCGAACCAACACCCAAACTTATACCCACCCGATCGGATGGTGTACCTACATATACATACCATTCGTGTGGCGCAAAGTGTAGTACTGACCACCCGGCTCTTCCATTCGGACCAACACCTTTGATCAAGCCTCCAGCTACATTTACAAATACCTCGAAGGTTCCATGCAATACACTGTTCTCGAAGTCATAGTCGATCATCACTTTCGCAGAGATCTGTCCTTTCTGTCCGGCTTTATCGCCAATCTCGCCAAAGATCTCAGTCATAGAATTGTCGCTACCACCACTCTTCACAAGTCCCATAGTCGCATCTGACATCTGGCCTTCCAGTTTCTTCACAGCACCCACCATTTTATTGGCAGCACCCTTCATCTTGTCGAGGTTAAGATCAAGACCTGGTGTAATAAGGTATCCGTTTCCGCCTAATGCTATATATCGTACTCCACCACTCCTGAAGAATGATATTTCAAATGTTACATCGGCATTGAACGCTTCCGGCTTTGGATACGAGCCGATGCTCACAATTGCCTTCAGACCCAAGCCTGCTTTTGAGTCTGGCACATATACCACCCCTGAGGAAGTTCTTCCCAGATCACTACCCACGCCCTGGTTGTCCATCTTCATTGCGTAGTATGCACCACCACCAAAGCCATATATACCTACACCGGTAAAGATGGGTATACCTGATGGGAAGTTTACCATCGCATCAGCATACCAGTAACGCATACCTGTTACGTTACCGAAAATAGCATTTGCTGTAACTTTTATGCCGGGTGTAAACTCTGCCTTCACAGAACCGTTGAAGCCATCGCCGTACATAACGTCATTGCGGTAAAACTTCAATCGGCCGTTAATCTTGAAGGCACCACCATCGATGTCTACGCCAATCTCATTCACCAGTATCTCTTTATACTTCCAGTGCTGTAGCCCTTTACCGGTTTCCATATTGCCCACCAGCGTAAGACCAGCGTCTGCTGCAAATGATCCGGCACTCTCTCCTACCAGGTTCAGTTTTAATTTAAAATCCAAACCTACTTCGGTATCCGATATACTCCTTAACCCTATATCATTGATGCTGATCGGGAATCCGGCCATCTTCTGTTGCAGGGCTTCTGATCCGAAGCTGAAGTTTCCTACTTTGATATAGGGTTTTACCGATTGTATCTCCAGGTTCTCGAATGTGATGTTTGCAAGTTCCACACCCTGTCCGCCTTCACTAAGCCTGGCAGCAATACTCATCTGCCCGTGCAGGTTAGCCTTCGGCAAAAATTTGCCATCCTGTATTTTTATTTCGAGATAGGAAGCATCGTATATCTGTACTTTGCCAGCGCCCCACAACGGGAACGTCATGTTGCTGGCAGGTGAAACATTGAAGAGGTAATTACCGCCTGTGCTGATGAGCGCGGAGTAATCAAACGGCTGATCTTCTTTACCGATAGGTATAACAAGCCCACCGGAAAAACCTGCCTGTACAATTTGATTGGCACGAAGATCAATTGATAATGAGTCAAGCGAGAATGCCCAGCCATTCATATCACCTTGATTCAGCGGAATAAGATTGGTGCCGGTAAATTTACCGGTGATACCCATGTTATCGATCAATACATTTTCAGCCGAGAAGCTCGTGCGGGTAGTAGCACCTTTCTTCTGCAATTCCGGAGGAAGACTAACGGTAAGCTGACGCAGATAGAAGCCGCGCCACAGGTTGGGATTGTCTGGTAAAAATTGTGTTGATTGATACCCTGCAGGAAAAACTACTGCTGGTGCATTGCGCAAATCACTGAAATCAAAAACAGCATCACGCACACTAAAGCCTACACCATTCAAACCTGTTACCTGAAAGGGAGGAAGATCGATTTGCACCACCAGATCGTTCCATCCACTGAGAACCGTTTTGAAACTTGTCTGTACATTTCCGCTTCCGACACTCCCATTCGCATTCTCCGGGCGAATCATATCACGTGAGAACTTTACTTCTGCATCTAACGATAATTCTCTGAAGCCATCACAGTCCATCACCGCATACGTGCCTTGACCGGAAGACGTACCTTTCAATATAAGCTGCACTTTATCGCCATTGAAGTTTATAGCGTAGTCGCCAAGCAACTCCAGTTTGGCATCACCTACTATACCGGCATTCTTTGAGAATTTTATACCGCGTGCCATAAACGTGAGCACCTGGTTGTTCTGCGGCACTTCGAACTGAAGGAACACATCCAGCTCTGCATAAGCAGGTTTCAGTCGTATAGCGTTGATCGCTATATCATAATTTACTCCACCAATACTTTTTGATATACCTACCGGTAATTCTACTTTACTGGCCTGATCAATATTGGTAATGAAGTTCTGTGTCTCGCGAATCTTGGCGAATAACGAGCGAGCCAGATCAATATAGCGCTGAACAGAATCATTCGAAGCAGATGCAGGCGACATGCCTTCTTCCAGTATATCAGCAGGCTCATCAAACGAGTATGCCTCCGCTGTAGCAGAACGGAAGGTGAACACCGAATCCTTTTTATTCACCAACAGACTGTCAGCAGGGTGACCCCACGCAGCTATGCCCACAGTAAGAACAGCCAGGAGCAAAAAATACTTCTTCAAACGCTTAACTTCCATTACGTACATATTGATACTATTTACCTAACTTCCTATAGTCACATTACAACCTCACGCTGCCTTCAATAATTACTCTTTACGATTGTATATTCTTTATTTCTTTTGAACCACTCACGCACAGTTTCCAATGCTGCCTTGTAGTCTTTTGTGTTGATATCACCACTTGCATCGCGCGTCAGTGGATAATTAGCCACCGCCATCGCAAGCATTTCCATAACACGATAAGCACAAGGAATTTTGGCATCATACTCTGCATTGGCTGACTCACAATTTTTGGCATCATTGTTCAATGCATCAATCAACAGATCAAATACAGCACGCTGGCGGGTATATACCAGGTCTGGAAATATTTCATATACTACCGCATCATTTACCGGCAATCTCTTTACACGTGTCATGACACTTTCAATAGCATAGGCATCGTCCATACGTGCAAGTGCCAACAACGCAGACCATCGATCCTTTTTAGCCGCCGTACCTTCCTGCGACAATGCACGCAAATCACTCTTCACTTGCTTTAACTCCAAAAAACCTATAAGCCTGATGAGCTCATCATAGTGCAAAGTCTTGCGTTTGAACAAAGCGAGCAAAGTGTCTTTGGTCACCGTAGTAAAGTCTTCCTTCCTGAAACC
>NZ_DAIQRQ010000074.1:0-21652 GCF_036786105.1 Ohtaekwangia sp. | reverse complement strand
ATTCAACTCGCTTTATCTTGTTGATGCAAAGCGAAATGAACAAATATAGTTTGCTGTAAATAAAAAAATACTGCTTAACTTTACGGCCGGAAAACACATACAAATACATATTTAAGATTTCTCTTTAATACCGCCTTCGTTAGATTGGAGCCCCTTTAGACCCACCGCGAGCTCATCCTGATATAAATACAATACCTAACTATACCATGAAGTTTATTTTTACCTGCCTGTTCTGTGCTGCAACGATTGCATCTGTTTTTGCTCAAAGTAATTATCAAAAAGGTTTTATTATCACCGATAACGATACCATTCAGGGATATATCAATGTTCGCGAATGGGAGCGAAGTCCTACGGCAATTGACTTTAGAAAAACAGTGGATGGGCCCACGCAAATTTTTACTACGCGCCAGCTTCAGTATTTCAAAGCGCCTGGTTTTTGTAGTTACCAGCGCTTTGTTGTGTCGATCAGTATGAATGAAGTCACTTTGAACAGAAATTTACGAGCGGCTCGAAATCCTAATATTTCGGATACAGTATTGTTGAAAGTCTTATCGGATGGAGACAAGGTAAAGCTGTTTTTATACCGCGATCAATTAAAGCCTCGTTTTTACTATCTGATGCCCGGTCAAACTATACCGGAAGAGTTATACTATGATGTTTTCCGAAATGGGGGACTGGTTAGCGTGCGAGAGGGGTATAAAAATCAATTAATGCAATGTGCCCGCAACAATCAGGCGCTTTCAAAGAAGCTGGAGACTAAAATCAAGCATGCTGGGTATTCAGAGGCATATCTGATAGATATCGTTCAGAAGATAAATGGTAATGAAAGCCGGGATACATCGCCGGAGGAGCCTGTTGTGGAGAAGCAGAGTACCGGCTTTTTTATAGGTGCGGGCGTAAATCGCAACGTACTTATACTGGGTAGCGGAGTTTCCGGCATTTCGCTCAATACAGTAAAAAAGACAACGTACAATCCGTATGTCTTTTCTGGTTATGATATAGCCTTGAGGCCGCAAACCGGCAGGCTTTTTTTTCGCGTGGATATGCTTTTCAGCAAGGCTTCGCTGCAATCTACTGCAACAAGCAAGCGTCTGAGTGTCCCGGCAGTTATAAATTATTCTTTTACACAAACTACAACATCGCTGGGTTTAAATCTGCTATATAATTTCTATAGCATGCCCAATTTGAAAATTCGCGGAGGAGCCGGGTTGCGGGCCAATGCGGCTTGGTATAAAAATTCCAGGTATACTTTCACGACAGGTTATACTGGTTCTCGGAGCGTTCAGGGATCTGAGCCAGCGATGTCGAAATTTTGGTTGTCAATTCCCATCCGGGTTTCATGCCTGCTGCACAAGCATTATGAAATCGGAGGCGGATATATACCGGTCGTAAATTTGAGTGACATATCCGAGTCATTTAGTAACAATCTGACAACTCTTTTCATGGGGCTGAATTATCACTTTTAGATATACTGCGCTGTCGTGAGGTTCCTGCAGAGGGTGGAATAGGGGAAACTTAATGGTTCCGGGCATTTATCCGCTATACCGAATGGCAGAAATTTTGATTGAAATAAGTCTTGTTTTAAGCATATAAGAATTTAATCACTTTCAATATATAAAACCTATGTAAGCATCTCCCTTAATTTCACCAATAAGTAAATTCGAATTGTTGTTAGTTGATTGTTATTTCCATAGCATGAAAGCTCTGTATATAACTTCAATTCAAAGAGGGATTAAGTATTGCATCATTAGCGTACTTTTAGGTATTTCTTTTTCGAAAGCTATCGCTCAAAGTATACGATTTGATCACCTTACTGTAAAAGAACACCTCTCTCAAAACAATGTTTGGGACATCCACCAGGACAGGCTCGGGTTCATCTGGGTGGCAACAGAAGACGGGTTGAATATTTACAACGCCTATGATTTCACCATTTTCAGGACCAATCCTGCCGATTCACTATCCATAAGCGGAAACTATGTAGACTGCTTTGCCGAAGATCAGCATGGCGATGTATGGATTGGCACACATAGTGGACTCAATCATTACATCCGGGCGGAGAACCGGTTTGAGCGATTTTTGAACAACCCGCGAAATTCGAATTCACTAAGCAGTGATAACATTGAACACATTCTTTTTGATTCGAAGCACATGCTTTGGGTTGGAACGTTTGAGGGTCTCAATCGCTTTGATCCTGCCACGGGGAAGTGGCAGCGCTTTATGCACGATCCTCGTGATCCCAGCAGCATTGCCAACCAGCATGCCGAATGTATAGTTGAAGATAGCCAGAAACGAATATGGATTGGCACAAGAGGCGGTTTGAGCCTGCTGAATCCCGATGGAAAAACCTTTACCAATTTTCATCATGTTGAGGGCGATCCCATGTCGCTCAGCAGCGATAAGATTGTGACGTTGTTTGAAGATAAGGACCAAAACCTCTGGATGGGAACCATTGACGATGGATTAATCAAAATGCATGCAGGTCAGAAAACATTTACACAATACAAGCACGATCCGTCAAATCCTAACTCCATTGCAAACGACTTTATCTATCATATAGCTGAAGATAAGGAGGGCAACCTCTGGGTATCTACCGATGGTGGATTATGTATGATGGACAAAAATAGCGGCACATTCACAAATATAGCCTTTGTGCAGGGCAATGAAGCGGGGCTGAGCAGCAATACCGTAACCAAAGTTCTGTTTGACCGCGACAACCGAATGTGGGTAGGCACCCGTTTCGGCGGCCTCAATATATATGACAAGGATAAATATGGCTTTGCGCACTATAAGTTCAATAGCTTTCAACAAAATTGTCTGAGTCATAACAATGTGTCCGGGTTTGAAGAAGCTGAAGACGGAAGCCTCTGGATAACTACAGACGGTGGGGGACTAAACCATTTCAATCCGAAAACCGGAGTGTTTACGCACTACATGAATATGTTTACAAACAACAAGTTGCTGGCCATTGCGCGAGACGGGAAAGAAAACCTTTGGCTTGGAATGTGGTCTGGAGGGTTAAATTACTTTGATCCAAAGACCAAAAAAGTAAGAAGGTATCGTCATGATCCCAAAAATCCGCGAAGCCTGACTGATGACAACGTCTTCGATATTCTGGTTGCACGGGATGGCACTGTATGGATTGGCACCTGGGCAAATGGACTGAGTAAATACAATCCTGCAACCGATGATTTCACGAACTATACTGTAAATCCTGGTAACAAAAATTCGTTCAGCGGCTCTCCTATAAGTTATCTTCTTGAAGATTCAAAAGGAAGAATCTTTATCGCAACCGAGCAAAATGGTATAGATATTTTCGATCCTGCAACGGAGACGTGGACGCACTACCGGGCGAATGGTGAAGCAGGACAACTTAGCAGCAATACGGTAATGTGTATATTCGAGGATTCCAAAAAACGTATCTGGGCCGGAACCAACGGAGCAGGTCTGAACTTATTTAATGAAGAGAGCAAAAGCTTTACAATATTCCGTCAGAAAGACGGCCTTCCCAACGATGCGATCCTTGCCATTGAGGAAGATGCTGCCGGTCAACTATGGATCAGTACCAACAAAGGTTTAAGTCGTTTTAATCCTGAAAAGAAAATCTTTAAAAATTACAATGAGAGTGATGGCTTACAGGGCGATCAGTTCAACCGTTGGGCATCATACAAGGTACGCGCTACCGGCGAATTGTTGTTCGGTGGCACAAATGGCTTCAATATTTTTATGCCTGATAATATTAAAGAAAATACGAAAAGACCTCCGGTATATATTAGCAGCTTCAAGCTGTTCAACAAGGAAGTTCCCATTGGTGAAGACGAGGTACTAAAGACACACATTTCGCTTGCAAAGAACATTGTACTGCAGTATTACGAAAATATCTTCTCTTTTGAATTTGTTGCGTTGAATTTTCGCCAGCCGGAAAAGAATAAATACCGGTATAAGATGGAGGGATTCGATGAAGACTGGGTGGATGCAGGTACCGACCGAAAGAAAGAATATACCAATCTTAGTCCGGGAGAATATACCTTTAAAGTTATAGCCTCCAATAATGATGGTGTGTGGAACGAGGCAGGTGCTTCTGTCAGTATAACAATCGTTCCGCCATTTTGGAAAACCTGGTGGTTTAAGATGGCCATAATCGTGATTATTATTTACGGAGGGGCATGGTATATTCGCCATCAAAAGCGGAAGGTAAAGCGGCAGCAGGAAGAATTAACGGCTATTATAGAAGAGCGGACACATGAGCTGCGCGAGCAAAATGAGGAGATGGTAAAAAAAGCTGAACGGGAAAAAGTTTACAACTGGATAACGCAAGGGCTGGCATTGGTTAGTGAAACCATCAGTAAACACACACACGACTTCAATGCATTGGGTACAGAAACCCTGGAGTGTGTTGTGAAATATGTACAGGCGCAGCAAGGTCTGCTGGCTATTGGCGTAAAGGAAACGGACGAAGACGATCACCTGGAAGTGCTTGCTACCTATGGAATTTCAAAAGAACAATTAGCGGGAACACGCATTGAGGTTGGTGCCGGCATGCTCGGCGAAACGTATAAGGACAAAGAGAAAAAAATGCTGGATAAGGTACCAGCCAATTATATCAAGATAAAGTCCGGGCTTGGTGAAGCATTACCGGCTCATGTAATGCTGCTTCCGCTGCCTACTGAAGATGGTGAAGTAGTGGGAGTTATTGAACTTGCATTTTTTGGTACCATCTCGGATATGGTTAACCAGTTTCTTGATAAAGTTTGTAAAGTTATTGCATTGAATCTTTTTGCTGCCACGCTGAATCAAAAGACAATGCTTCTGTTACAACAATCCAAAGAGCAAACCGAACAAATGCACGCACAGGAAGAAGGGATGCGACAAAACATGGAAAAACTTGAAGCTACTACGGAAGAATTCAGGCGCCGCGAAACAGAGTACCAACGGAAAATCAATGAACTGGAAGAAAGGCTCCGATCCTCTTGTTAAGCCTACATCTAAACCACAAAGTATATATCAGTTATATTCGTTACGAATGCGATGAGATATCATTTTAGTTTTTGAAGAACACTTTAAAGGTGGTTCCGGCATCAAGGGTGCTTTCAACTTCAATTCTTCCACCCAGTGCCAGGATCTGGGCTTTGGCCAGGTAAAGACCAAGCCCTTTGCCTTCTATGTGTAAATGGAATCTTCCATAAAGCGTAAACATCTTGTCTTTGCATTTTTGCAGGTCGATACCCAAACCATTATCAGTGACCATAAGACAGAGGTACTCGCCCGTATTGATAGCACGTATAGTAATGGTGAGCTTTCGATCCGGATGGCGGAACTTGATGCTGTTGCTTAGCAGAGCGAATAGAATGTTGTTAAAATAAGTTGTGGAAGTAGTGATCTGCTGGCTTTCGGAAAAATCGGTTTGAATGATAGCTTCTGCGTTAACAATTTCTTTTTCGAGGCTTGCAATTACTTTGTGGATTCCATTCTCCAGCGCAAGCTTTTCCAGTTGACTGGATGCATTTTTAATTTGCAAAACCTGATTGAGGTCCTTGATCACCGAATCGACTTCTTCTGCGGTGATGGCCATCTTCTCTGCAATGGTTTCTATCTCCTCTGTATCAGTAGTCATTTTTAAAACGGTTTTGAGCCCCAGCATTCTGGCTACCGGGCCTCTTAGATTATGCGCAGTAACGAACGCAAATTCTTCGAGTTGGTGGTTGTATTCTACAAGCTCTCTCGTTCTTTTGTGTACTTCTTCTTCGAGTGTTTCATTTCTGCTTTTTATCTCCCGGTTCTGGTTTTCAATTATAATTTTGGCTTCATAGAGCTGATGATTTTGTTCTGCCAGTAAATTACTTTGCGCAAGGAGTTCTTCGTTAGCATTAACCAGCTCTTTGGTTTTCTCTCTGACAATTACCTTGAGTGCTTCCTTTTGTTTTTTTATTCTTCTTATCGTAAGCTGCACCACCAGGCAAACAAACATGACGGACATAACTATATAGGCAATATAGGCCTGCCATGTTCTATACCACGGCGGATTAATATGGAAAGAAAAAGAAACCGGTTCGCTGATGATGCCATAGATATTTTTTGCCCGCACATAAAACGTGTAATCCCCTTCGTGTAAATTGGTAAAAAAAGCCTCTCTTACGAATGTCCAGTCAGACCATTCATCTTCAAAGCCATCCATTTTGTATTGGTACTGATTTTTTTCATTCTCTTCCAAAAAGGAACAGAGAAACTCAAACCTGAAATGATTAAGGGCAAAGGGAAGTGTATAAACCGAATCCTTCCATGCACCCCGATAGATCAAAGAATCGCTGGCCCAAACCTTCTGTATGGATAATTGTACAGGATCATTATAGAAGACTTCCTGATGTGGATTGTAACTGATAATTTTCTGATTGCTTCCGATCCATACATCTCCCGAGTTTGTCACGAGCAAGGGTGCATCTACATCAACTCGTCTGTTATTAAAATCAGCGGCTGTTTTATTGAATGGCGTTAGTAAAAGTCTGAAGCTGCCATCGGCCTGCTTTTTTAATGCTCCTGCTGTTTCTTTCCCCTGGGGCAGTGCTGCCCAGAAGTATATATCGCCTTCGGCACTTTCAGTAAGGGAGTAAATACATACTCCTGTACCCAAGGCCCTTCTATACGTTTCGTCCGGTTCAAACCGATTCGTGCGTGGGCTATAGCTGTATATTCCGTCAGCGGTAGCTGCGACAACCCGTCCTCCTATACTATAAATCCGGTTATTGGTGTTTGATGGTAGCCCATTAGCCTGGCTGTAATACGTTGCAGAAATAACGGAGTCCATCGATTCATTCAATGCCAGTTTCCAAACACCTTCAACCGGATTGCTAACCCAGATATTTCCTTCTCCATCCTCTTCTATGTGGCGCACTTCTGCTTTAAATCCGTGGATTACTTTTTTTATCCACATTTGCCCTTTTTGTCGCAGAAGCCAGAGTGAGTCAGTTGTACCCATGAGCATGCATTCCGGGTGTTTTTTTAATTCACATAAAGCCAGTACCCATTGATGCTCCACAATTTTGATTGCATTTTTTTTATCGAGCCTCAATACACCGGATTCATTGCAGGCATAAAGCTTATCGTGGAAATTGAAAAAATTCCAGGTGATACCAGCGCTTTCGGGAAGTTGTTTAAAATTGCTTTGACCTTCCATGTACAGGATGCCGCTGGATGTTCCTGCATACTGATAATTTCCGTTTTTCCCGAGCGATACAACTACACTCTCTAAACCGTTTTTGCTGTCATAGCAGGAGAGAGGTGAGCTGGTTATAACTTGTATGATATTGGAATCTTTATTAATCCACAGGTTATGTTGTCTGTCTTCAAATAGAATCTCCCAATACGGTGGCGTGCCAATTTCAAGGCGATTCAGCAATTTCCCGTGGCTATTGAAGAAAAGAATTTCCGTTCCGATACGGATCACAATGTTACCATTGCTCAGGCTTTGCATGTTATCGACCTGCTGATTTTTTAAATTCCGGTTGAGCTCCTCCGAGAGTATATGTGATTGCCTGTGCTTTTCATCGATATACCAGACCTGATTTTGTTTATCGAGTATTAAGTAACTGTCAGATAAATACTTTACAATCTTCTTCATGTGCATTTTTCCGTAATAAAAATCCGGCTCCAGGCCGTGATTCTTATACTTCAATAACCTGTCTTCTTTTAGAACATACAGCTCATTATTGCTTACAAATAGTCCGTAGCTTTTAATGTTCAGGGTTTCAAACCCTTCGTTGCTATAAATATAGATGTGATTATTTGACCAGAAGAAAACCTTGTCCTTAAAGGCTTTGATTTGAAGAATATTCAGGTTTTCCCGACTTGAATCGGAAAGCTTAAAAAGTAAAGATTGATATTCGTAGTTCCCATGAATTCCCCTGGTGAAGTAACCGAGATCACCCGGAGATGCTGTATAAATTTTATCGGAAGAGTCAATGCCAATCGCATAGACAGGCGCTTTGCCGGGGAGTGAAATCAGATTCCATCGGATGCCGTCATATCGTAAAAGACCTTCTGAGTTAGCCGCATAAATAACACCTTGCGTGTCTTGTTTAAAGCCCCAATTCTGACTGGCACCCTGGTATACTTCAACAGGATAATTCTGAATGAAGGGTTGTTGTCCGCTGGCGATAAAACATTTTAAAATGAAAAAACAGGTAATTGTAAAATAACGATGCATGGTCTTTGTTTTAAGTGCATTCAGGATTTACCTTCGAATTTGCCATGTATAGAACATAGAAATCAGTGATAGAATATATTCTCCGTTAGGTGTTGGAAGAAATTTGAAAAAACAAATGTTCTGATATTTGATGCAGGAGGCTATTAAAACCGGCATTCCAAATACATGACAGATTAGCATTTATAGTATGCAAGAACGCAAAAGTAAATAAGTACCGATGTCAGGTTAAATAAGCGTAGAAACCTCCAGTATATACTAATGGTAACATCCGTATAATTACCTAGATAATACACAAAGTCACACAGGCAGGTGAAATACCGTTGAACGCTGCCGCAACAACGGTAAAATATTACCGGAAAATAAAACGTGCAGACATATTTCTTAAAAACTATTGTATTTTGTAATACCTAATATTGGATTAGTTTTTATTGATTTTGTAGACGTTAAATGTGGTATATATAATCAGTGTTGAAAGGTGATAACACTAAACTCAACTGAAAAACTTACGTACGGCTATACCATTAAGCCGTTTTGCTTAAATTCCGGTTTGCATGGCTTGCGTAGAATCCAGATATACAGAATATAGAAACACTTACTGAACAAAGCATTCCAGGTATACAGTTTATTGTAAATGTGGACTTGGTTTCTAATACAATTGTTATAAAATATAGTGCTTATCGCTTCCACCACATGCAAGGAATTTTAAAAAGTATAAGTAGTCCATTCACTTTTATAGCACTATTGTTCTTGTTGGTAACAGTCTCCTGCTCACTCTCTGTCATTTATACGATTGAGATGAAAAATATATCGTCAGAGGAAACATGTCTATGCAAATCCTTTGATAGCGTAATTTCAGCTGAATTATTTTAACAATATGGACGAAATTGAAATAGAAGTTTTGAATGATCTCATCGATGACTTAAACAGGTCATTGACCACTGTAGTCAGGGTGGCAGGGTTAAATTTTATCTTGATTGAACGAATATTAAATACGCAGGGCGCTCCGCTGGAAGATGAAACCGGTGTGATAATAGAACATCTTCAACGATTTGATCTGCTGCAACAAAAGCTTGAGCACATTAAAAATGTTAATAGCCTCATACAAAAAGATACTCGTAGCGGAAAGCCGGTGAATAGTCCATCGGACCCCGTTATATATTCCTTGTTCCGATTGAATCACCTGCAGTTTGAAATAGCCTGCGCTGACTTGAATAAGTCCATAGAGGAAACACTCAATATACTGTTGTTGCAAATGAAGAGTTGTATTTCTGCCAAGATTCAATATAAACTTCAGCATTACAGGTTTTTTCTGGCGAAGAAAGTAATGGAGATCAATTCGAAATTTACAAAGGCATTGGAATTATGCAGCAACCTGTCAGCATCAGACGTCATTTCAAAAGAGAAAATCCAGACACAGTCCTATACATCATCAGAGGCCGAAAGATTAGTGTTGGATGAATATCTCCGCGATCCCCTTGTGAAGTATACCAATATCGTAAAAAGCATGCGGGACCTTTCTGTTGGAGTTCCTGCGGTTGATCTTTTTTTAAATGATATATCACCATCCGTAGCATGAAACCTCAAATTGTAAAATCAGAAAAGCAAGATGGAAAGCGGTATATAGTCTTATCGGGCGCGCTCATATTCAAATACCACAAAGAACTCTTTGCAATTTTTAATGAAATCAATCAGGAAGCTGATGCGATCGAATTACAACTCGATCGCCCCGCGGGTATAGATCTTTCGTTTTTGCAGATGCTAATGGCGCTTAAAAAGGAGAAAGCGATAAACGTTAGCGCTTCGCTACAGGAAGCTGATGAAGTGTTGATAAAACGCACCGGGTTCGGTGCATTGTTTAAATAAGAAATATGGCAAAAACCATTTTGATAGCGGATGATTCGGATAGCATTCGAAAGTTACTGGAAGCAACGTTGCAGTCAGCCGGATACGATGTTTTGACGAGTGTGGATGGGGAAGATGCCCTTCGGCACCTTACCGGACAAAGTATTGATCTGTTAATTACTGATCTTAACATGCCCGGGATGGATGGTATAGCGCTTGTTAGAGAAGTTCGGAAAAAAGAGAGTTATGAAAGTATGCCTATACTTTTACTGACTACAGAATCGCGGGCGGAAAAAAAAGAGGAAGCTAAAGTTGCAGGAGCCACCGGCTGGGTTGTGAAACCTTTTGTTCAGAGCAAGTTGCTGGCCGTTATCCAAAAATTAATACGATAAAGTATGGATAATTTCCAGGTGACTTTTATAGCAGAAGCCAAAGAACTCATTCTTGGTTTGGAAAAAATATTACTTGATTTTGAACTTGATCTCCAAAACGATCATTCAGTCAGAGAGATATTCCATGTTATGCATACCCTGAAAGGGGCAGGCAAGATGTTTGGTTTTGAAAATATCAGTTTGCTTACACACGATCTTGAAACCATTTATGATGGAATACGAGACAATAAAATACAAGCTACCAAAAGGATACTGGAAGTTACCCTGGAAGCTGTAGACCATTTGAAGGAGTTGCTTCAGGACCCTCATCTTCATCAGGAAAGTAATAAGCAGAATCATCAACGTATTGATCAACTGGTTAAAGAATGCCTCCATGAGACAGAACTGTTCACGGGCACAGTAAAAGAGAGAAAACAAACTACGTATTACGTTCTTATAGAACCCCAGCCTCTTCTGCTGAAGAATGGCACTAATCTGCTTTTCCTGGTAGATGATGTCGCAGCGTTGGGCGAAGCATTGGTAATGCCTTCTTTTAATGATCTGCCAACGTTGAATCAGTTTCAATCCGACACCTGCTATACCAGATTCGAAGTAATTCTTGTTACGGAAAGGCCACCGTCCGAGATAAATGATGTTTTTATCTTTGCAGAAGATCATTGTAAAGTTACCGTAGCCCAGCTTTCCTCATCCAATCTGCTTTCGGCAACATCCTTTGTGAGTCAGTTGAAAGAAAAAGCGCTGCAATACAACCTGCTTGGTTTTGAGCAGATACATTCGTTTGCCGAAAAACATGATGCAGATTCTGTCAAGAGAGAGCAAAAGAAAAATCAATCAGGCGATAGAAACAAGGAAAGCAGTATACGTGTATCATCCTATAAATTGGATGAACTGATGAACCTCATCAGCGAGTTGGTTATTTCACAAGCCCGACTATCGCTTATAGCATCACAACATGGTATTGGCGAGCTCGTGGCCGTGGCAGAAACGATGGACAAAATCACCCGGCGTTTGCGGGAGAATACATTCAATATCTGTCTTATTCCAATTGAAACCCTGGTGACACGCTTTCAGCGGCTCGTGCGTGATTTGTCGATTGATCTTCATAAGGAAATTGAATTTATAGCGATTGGCAGTGATACCGAACTTGATCGCTCGATTATAGAAAAAATAACAGACCCCATTTTGCATATTCTGCGCAACAGTATTGATCACGGAATTGAGTTCCCGGATGAGCGCATTAAACAGGGAAAGAGCAGGCAAGGACAAATTGTATTGAAAGCGTATCATGCAGGCACAAGCGTGTTTATTCAGATCAGGGACGATGGAAGGGGAATTGATACAGGCGGAATAAAAGCAAAGGCACTCCATAAAGGGCTAATAGCAGAGAGTGATGATCTTTCTGAGAAAGAATTGCTTAACCTGATTTTTGCGCCCGGTTTTTCTATGGCCGAGAAAGTTTCGGATATATCCGGGCGTGGCGTAGGGATGGATATTGTGAAGCGAAATATAGAATCCATACAAGGCGAAGTTTCCCTTGAAAGCAGAGAAGGTGAAGGCACTTCCATTACTATCAAACTGCCGCTTACGCTGTCCATTATGGACGGACTACTGGTAAATATAGCCTCATCCAGTTATATATTGCCTCTTGCTTCTGTCAACAAATGTTTTGAAATCCAAACAGAGAGAATTAAACCGGACATTGTACAAAAAATTGTACTGGATGGTAAACTTATCCCGTTGCTGAATCTTCGTGAAGCTTTTCTGGAAGGCACATGGCAGCAGCCGTATACACAAATTATACTCCTTCACTACGATGATTTCCCGGTGGCTATTACGGTTGATACCATCGTTGGGCAATATCAGGCGGTGATGAAGCCATTGGGTGAAATATACCGGGGCCAGCATGAATTTAACGGTGCTACGATTTTAGGCGATGGGTCGGTAGCGCTTGTGATCGACCCTGATAAACTGATAAAACAACTGATAGAAAAAAATAAAACCTAAACTATATATGCCATGGAACAAATTCCGCTAGTTAACCAATCCTATCTGACCTTTCGGTTAGACGAAGAGATTTTTGCGGTTAGCGTTGCTAAAGTTTTAGAGATTCTGGAACTATCAAAAATTACAAAAGTACCGGGAACGCCTGAGTTTATGCGGGGAGTTATCAACCTTCGCGGAAATGTACTTCCTGTAATTGACGCGCGCCTCAAGTTTGGAATGGAGAAAATACCAGATACTGTTAACACCTGCATCCTGGTGCTAAGCCTTCAGTTAGGCAACGAAACAATAAGTGTTGGCGCTTTGGTAGACACGGTGCTGGAAGTATTTGAAATAGACGAAACACAGGTGCAGCTTCCGCCCGATATCGGGGGCAAGTATAAATCTGAGTTTATCACGGGACTTTTCAAAACTGAGCGTGACTTTATAATGATATTGGATATGAATAAGATTTTGTCTTTAGAAGATATATCTATTTTGAATGAACATAGCAAAGCCTAGTGAGTCTTTAACTTATTACTGTAATAAAAATTTTAATACCTGGTTATGAAAATACGTACTCAACTTTTTATAAAAAACGGAGTAGTGCTGTTAATGATTCTGATCTTAACAGTAGTTTCACTGAACAGCACCAATTCACTCATAGAAACTTCAAAATGGGTTGAACACACCCATGAAGTAATTGAGAGAGCAAATCTTTTGGGAAAACTTCTTGTCGATATGGAAACCGGTGAACGAGGCTTTTTGCTGGTGGGAGAAGATGAATATCTCGAACCTTACAACGAAGGAAAGAAGAAGTTTGAAAAAGTGATGGATGAAGCCAAGGCACTTGTCAGCGACAACCCTGAGCAGGTTGCGCGTTTGGAGAGAGTGGATGAATTGACTGCGCAATGGCACGAAAAAGCAGGTAACGTTGAAATAGCTGCGAGAAGAAAAGTGAATGATGGTACTGCAGAGATGAGTGCCGTGTTGGATTTGCTAAAGCAGAATACCGGCAAGAAATATATGGATGAGCTGAGGGTTTCATTGAATGAAATAATAAAAGTGGAAAAAACATTAATGACTGCAAGAACAAGGGAAGCCGAAACAGCTGCAGGTGATTCTGTTACAACCTCTGTGACGGCAGCGTCCGTAGGATTTGTAATAACCATGACAATAGCTATATGGTTAGTAGTTTCTATTACGCGCTCTCTGGGACAGGCAAACCAGGCTATAAAAGCTGTAGCAAATGGCGATCTTACAGTACAAATAGATAACAATAAGAAAGATGAGATAGGGCAGTTGCTGAGCCATTTACAAACTATGGTTGACAAGTTGAAGGATACGATAACGTTTATCAGTGGCGCTACAGACAGCATTACTGCTGCCAGCGAACAGATGAGTGCATCTTCACAACAACTGTCAGACGGAGCTTCAGAACAAGCCGCATCTGCCGAAGAGGTTTCCTCTTCTATGGAACAGATGGCAGCCAATATTCAGCAGAGCACAGAAAATGCCATGCAAACCGAGCGAATAGCATCCAAAGCAGCTGATGATATAAAGGAGGGAAGTAAATCGGTAAATATTACCGTTACTTCAATGAAAGATATAGCCGACAAAATATCCATTATAGGTGAAATTGCGCGGCAAACAAATTTACTGGCGTTGAACGCCGCAGTAGAAGCAGCCCGGGCAGGCGAACATGGTAAGGGGTTTGCCGTTGTAGCATCAGAGGTAAGAAGGCTTGCAGAAAGGAGCCAGCAGGCGGCAAACGAAATTGATGTGCTCTCAAAGTCAAGCGTATCTGTTTCAGAAAAATCCGGAAAGATACTGGAGAATATAGTTCCTGATATTCAGAAAACATCAACGCTTGTTCAGGAGATCAGTGCATCGAGTGTAGAACAAAATTCAGGTGCACGACAGGTAAACAACGCCATTCAGGAATTGAATAAAGTGATTCAGAACAATGCCGCCACGGCAGAAGAGATGGCTGCCAGCTCTGAAGAGTTAGCGATGCAGGCAGCACAGCTTCGCGAAACCATTTCCTTTTTTCATCTGGGCAATCACACAGCATCCAAGAACGTTGCCAGATTTCAGATGAAGAATAATGGTATTTCATATAAAACTTCGGCGGGAAGCAAACCATTCAAACCAAAAACAGGAGCGGTAATTAATCTGGATAATGCGCACGATGCGGAATTCGAAAAGTATTAATCTGCTTTACAGGAAGCCGTTAGCGAATCAATTTTAGAACAGCCGGACGTCAATATATAGTGTGTTGTATTCAGGCTATTAATAAAGCTGATATCGAATGGAGAGACTATCTGAAAAAAAGTTTTTACTTCTTCGCAATTTCATTTACGGGCAATGCGGCATTAATCTTTTGGCATCGAAAAAGATACTACTGGAGAGTCGCTTGCGTAAGCGGATGGTTGCATTAAATATAAGTTCGTTCGAAACCTATATTGACCATCTGATGAGCCCGGCCGGATTGGATACCGAGCTGGCAAATATGATTGATGCTATCACCATAAACAAAACGGATTTCTTTCGGGAGTCCGGTCACTTTCAGTTTATGAGTGATAGCATCATTCCACATTGGTTACAAACAAAAACACAGCAACGTACCGTATTTAAAGTATGGAGCGCTGCGTGTTCCACAGGAGAGGAACCTTATACCATAGCCATGGTGCTGCAAGATGCCTCTATGAAATATAACTTCGACTATAACATTATAGGCAGCGATATTTCTTCCCGCGTTTTAGAAAAAGCAGTGAACGCTATATATAGTGAAAGCTCTGTTTCCATGATACCGGTAAATGTTCGTAAACGCTATTTATTACGCAGCAAAGACCGCACGTTACAATGTGTACGAATAGCACCGTTTCTCCGGGCCAAAGTGCAGTTTAAAAGATTGAATTTAATTGATAATCTGCTTGAAATGGATTCTGACTTTGATCTGATTTTTTGCAGGAATCTGTTAATCTATTTTGATCGCGTTACTCAGGAGAAGGTTTTACAAAAGCTTACGAACAAAATACGGCCTGGAGGACATTTATTCATTGGTCATTCAGAGTCCATTTACTCTATGAACTTGCCGCTTCGCCAGATTCAGCCTGCAGTTTTCAGGCGGGAGTGACTATAGTATACGAAGCAATAACTGCTGCCTGAAAAAGGACATGTCCTGATGTTCGGCAAATCATCCCAATAGAAACAGGATTAATGAATCAAATCAAATTTTGAATTACACATTTTAGCACTGCGCTTAATCGTATTCATGGGTATACATACTATAAAGGTATTGGTGGTCGATGATTCGGCAATTGTGCGACAGGCACTTACATCACTGCTACAAACAGATCGGCATATTACCGTTACGGTAGCTGCCGACCCCTTTATTGCAGTAAAGAAAATTCAGGAGGAAGTGCCTGATGTTATCACACTTGACGTGGAGATGCCACGAATGGATGGAATCACTTTCCTCAAAAGAATTATGTCTCAGCGCCCTATTCCGGTAGTTATTATCTCCAGCCTGACAAAAAAGAATGCAGATATATCTATTGAGGCACTGCAGTTAGGAGCAATCGATGTTTTGAAAAAGCCTTCCTTGGAAAATGGTCAATTCGACAGTGCTGCATGGCGCATCATCGATGTTATACGCGCGGCTTCGAAAGTAAATGTTTTGAGAAAACAAACAGTACCGGCAAAGGTTGATATAGTGAAACCGCCTGTAAATAGAAGTGAGTTTTCAACTGACTTCAAAATTGTGGCGGTGGGCGCCTCTACCGGAGGTACAGAGGCATTACTACAGTTTCTTCAGGCTCTGCCGGAGGATTGCCACGGCATCGTTATCGTACAGCACATGCCCGAAGTATTTACAAAATCATTTGCAGATCGACTCAATGTGGCCTGTAAAATAGCAGTAAAAGAAGCGGAGCCTGGCGATAGCATTGTACGCGGACGCGCACTCATAGCCCCCGGCAACAAACACATGGAAATAAGGCGAAGCGGCACGAGGTATTTCGTGCATGTATTCGATGGTGATCCGGTCAATCGGCATCGACCCTCGATTGATGTTCTTTTTTTATCGGTTGCACAATATGCGGGACCTAACTCCATTGGCATAATTATGACAGGCATGGGAGCCGATGGGGCAAAAGGGCTTTTGCAGATGAAGAAGGCCGGCGCGTATACTATTGCACAAGACGAAAAGACATCGGTTGTTTTCGGTATGCCTAAAGAGGCTATTAAACTTAATGCTGCAGAGAAAGTTCTTCCGCTCAATCAGATTGCCTCGCATATAATGTAGAGCGGGTTTCCCACCATCTTTCTGTAATAACACCCAAAAAAAGAAAGGCATGCACATCTGACAAAACGTTAACTTTTTGAGGTCATGAACAAATCGCCTCAATAAGCAGTATAGATTAGCATGCTGTGTAATGCCTTTGACTTGGTAACACAATTTAGGGGGTAACTAGTGATGTATCGCTCATTCTGCTTTTTTAGTGGCTACGAAAAATGCCACTGCAAACAACAGGTTCTTTATAGCATTACTTCCGTTATGCAATCCCCAGGAGAGTAAGAAATTGTCGTCTGCCTTAGCAACCAGGCGATCCACCGTCATAAATAGAAAGAGGTTAGTACCGAAGTAGAAGAACACACCAGCCCCGAGCCAGAACATAGGCATACCTTCAATATACAGCTCAGGTAATTCCTGGATGATCTGCACGAAGTACAATGTGCAAAAGAAAATGAGCACAAAGCTTGAAACAGTGAATAAATTGGAGTTGAATCCATTAATTCCCTGAATGAACAAGAGATTAACGATGGCAAAAATGGTGAAGGCAACGCTGGCTACATCTGTTAATCGCCTGAATGCTTTACGTGTATATTCTGTTCTGTAAATAAGACTTAGTATAAGAAATTGAAGGAGCTCGTAAACACTTACAACCGGATTAGGGTTGATGTGAAGATACGCATAGCCTAAAAAACACATGAGATCGGCCAGACCGGAAACTATAACCAGTAGGCCTAAAAGCCATACGCTATGGGGTTGCTTCTTTTTATAGATAGCAATGCCCAAAAAGACTAATGGCAATAGTACGGAGAGGGAAGATATATTTCGAATCCCTATAAAGGTTTCTAAATTCATCAGCTAACGAGAGAATCTTTTTTTGGTCATGTAAAACGTTTAATTATTGGGGCAAAAAGGAGGGCATGTATTGGAGGCGTCAACAATGAGCCCCGCTGTTGCCTCTTGTCCGTCTTGGCTACCATGGCCATCGGGCCAAATATTGTTTCCATCTTCACGCGCACCTACTAAAAGCAATTGTTTTACGCCTTCGTCATTGGTAGCATAGTAAATCCGCAGCCCTACACATTTGTCCTGTGCCAGGAGCTTATTAATAATGTCTGATCCGAAGAAATGGGCACGTATGCTGCCTTTTTCCGGGTGTTTCTTGTCATGGTTTTTAATCCATCGGTTTGCCGTCTCTTTGGAGATCGGTTTGCCTACATCGGGGCTAAGTTTGTAATCCATTGGTAGTTGTTTGGTTTAAATTAACTAATCGCCTTATCACAGGGTTTCCTGATCAGGCGCACAAGTATATACTTACCCGTCACAAAAGTTTCATCGAGTTTCCCTCAAACATTACAACAATTCTTTCTGGTAAAAAACTACCATGACACTTAGTACAATTTTACCATGACACTGTGCCCGCAAGCCATTGCAGAGATATAAAGGCTGTTCTGACCTTTCAGAAAAGTGATGTAAAATTATTCTTCTTACATCATACCGGTACAACCGCCTATATATAGTATTAAAATAATTGAAACAGCGTGTACGTATACTTACGGATTTTGTCATACGTGATTCGTAGGTAGTGCTAATGAAATAACCGAAGCAGTTTCTTTACACTCGTCAGTGTTGGATTTGCCTTCGCATGAGTTTCCGGTGTAATGATAGCCCAGGGATATTGATGTTCTATTTCCTTGAGGCAGTGCAAAAATTTAAGGGTCTCTTTGCGCTTCATTCTTTCAAATAAGTCATTTTCATTAAAAGGGCGCCCCAGTAATTCTTCCATATAGACGATGAGCAGCCGAATGTCTATTCCCTCTTCTATCACCATTTTAGCCACGACCTTGAGGCTGTTCTTTGACGCATTCATTAGAGTAATTGTTAATAAGGCAAGATCAATAATTCGTGTGATTGCTATAGATTAAAGTGTGTCTGAATCATACCCCGCTGTTCTTTCACCCATACAAATGCGGCAAAATCTGCAAGAGGAAATGAAAATTATTTTTTTTTATGGATGCAAAATTGAGTGGATACATCATTTTGTGGTATTAAATTATTGTATAACATACATTGTAAATAGGTGTTCACGACGCAAAAGTATATATACCGGATAAATCCGGTATATTTTGCCATTCATAAAAGACATATACTTGTCGAAGTAAACGTTGTGAGCGAGAGTATATTTTATTGTAACAAACCAAAACCAAATACTTATGCCATCTAAACCAAAGCTGACAAAAGCCGCACTGGCGATAGCCGTTGCGATAGCGTATTCTTGCAGTGATCAGGTAATTCCCATGGAAAGCTCGCAAAGTGCTGTTGCCGGTAGTGCAGGCACCACTGCTACCGCCCGCACAGGTAACAGTAGTAGTAGTAGTAGTACAAGTCCTTTCAATGTGTCGGTAGGCGCTCCTATAGAGCATACTACGGGGGAACGCTGGATCGATAACTATGTGAAGGACTACGCCAGTCAATCTGAAACTTATCATATTAAAGCCGGCGCGCTTGCCGAGATCTTGAGTAACAAGAAATGTGTAGGCATTAGTTTTGCGTATGCGCAGGACTTTCAGAAGCGGCTTCATGTGTTACCGATGGGTGTTGATGGCGATGGTAAAATAATTTTGTCCAAGACGGTATATACACAGAATGGAGACATTTCATGGAAGACAGCCAAGAGCTGGATTTCTAATTATACCGGACCGGTTCAGTCGCATTTTTTCGGGCAGAATACTTTTCAAAGATTGTGGGCCAACGGGAATGCTGATGTTGTTATCACCTTTGCAGTAGATGACAACAATAACCCTCAATTGCTGCTGGCTGTAGCAAATTCAACCAACAGCGCTGGAAAAGTATCTTCGCAGTCTACATATGAGGACGCATCAGCGGCCTGTCCACCAGCTTGTCCCAAGTAACGAATGGATATGGAGCTTCTTATTTTCAAGGCGCTACTCTATATATCTTACTTTTCTATAGTTGTGCCAATTTTTTTTCTCCTAAAGCGGAAACATGTTTTGCGTTCCCGACAATATCAGTTAGTCGCGCTTCTGCTGATAGTAAGTGTTATTGCTGATGTAACAGGATATATCTTCATTAAGAATGAGGCATCGAATCTTGTCGTCAATAATCTATACTTCCTTGCGACCTTTGTAATTTTAAGTTTGCTTTATGCACGGCTGCTTCGTGGCGGGCGAACTGCAATTTATGGTTTCATAGCGCTAACCATTTGTTTTTTTGCATGGGATAGCCTTTCACAGCAAAGTTTAAGCGGAGTTCAAAGCTACGTAATCACGTTATATAGTGTGCTGGCATTGGGATATTCGCTTGTATATTTTGATCACCTGCTGCACACATCACCAGCTTTTGATCTGGCAAAGTTTCCGTTCTTTTGGGTCAACGCTGCCGTAACCTATTATTACGGGCTTAACCTTTTCATCTTTATTTTCAGTACTTACATTTTTGAGAACTTGAAAGATAACGAAATACTGGTCGTCTGGATTTTTCACAATCTGAATAATACGGTCAAGAATCTTTTGCTGGCGGTCGGTATATACCTGGCAGGTAAAAAATAATTTCATCAAAGGCATTCTACCTGATATACAAACAACCTTGGTAGATTTTTAGTGGGAATACAGGCGGCTCCGGGCGGGAGCTGCCGTTTCTTTTAAATGCCTTTGGCATACGCTGCCTTTTCAATCAATTGATAAATTAAGAACCTTATGAATAACAAAGAACTTGGTGAATACATCAGTGTAAATCTCAGAACTATATTTATTACTACCATTTGCTGTTCTGTATTTTGGATTGTAATCGGCATTGTGATTTATAAATATATAGTTACAGAACGAACAAAGCCCATAGATAGCGAAGGTCCGGTAATGTCCGGATTTTACAGGCGTGAAGTAAAACTCAAAATCGACAGCATTACGAACGCATTAATGATCCAGGCGCTTCGAAAGCAACTGATAAAAAAACAGGTGACGATTGATAGTCTGGAGAAGGCGTATATGACCAGAATCAAGGATGACACTATAAGATCGAACAGACTCTACAAAAGAGAACTGGAGTTGGAAGATCACATGATGTTTATGAACCTGAGGAAGGACTTGCAAAAGGATTGCGACAAAATAGATTCCGGTTTACAGGTATTGAATACCAGGATTATATGAGAATAATTCTGGTATGTTCGCTGACTAATCCTGAGAAATGATTTAGCTGCGAGCCTTGATGCATTAACGTTCATGAAGAATGTCCGGGAAAACCCGGATAAATGATCATCACGATCAACTTTATTTTGGATGAGCTTATCAAAATTTTAATAATATACATTCTAACAGTATATTTGACCTCCAGCCTATACAGGTAGGCAGGTTAGGTAAAGCCGATAAATCCAGACGGGAAATTATCGGCTTTTTTATTTTGGGATGTTTAGCTGGGTTTACAATATCTCTCTGAATATTGAAGGCGTTTAAAATCCTGAAACCAGGCTCTCAAATTTCCGAAGGTACGTATTGCATGTCCGTACTACAATTACTTCTGGATTCTACAAATTCTTAAAAAACTAAATTCAAAGGAGGCTATATTTCAAAATACAGGTTTCTATTTTTTGATAATCGTGTGCTCCATGCGTCTGGTTCAAGGAAGTTATGAATCAATAGACATAACGTCCGGGCAGATTTTAACGCTGAAAAAAATTACCAGTTGTCTATATCACAGTCTCACAGTCTGTATAATGCTTTGTACGCACCGACTGTAATGCGCACATAAATAGGGGCGGGGCTATACCCCCTTTATCGAAGTTTGTGTTGGCAAGTGTACTAAATATAGCATGGCAACAGGGCATATTTCTATTGAATGAGACGGCGAGGATTATATAAAATAAAAAACCCTTTACATCATACGATATAAAGGGTTTCATTGACAATTGATTGTCTGTGTGTCGGGGTG